>NZ_BAAHWU010000038.1:0-28966 GCF_054601275.1 Dysgonomonas reticulitermitis
TTACTGAAAAAGATCAGCCCTTTTTGATAGACCAGAAATTATACCTTATTTATTAAGGTAGCCAACGGGTATCACCTACACGGTTGGTTACTATCGGAGAATTAGGATTTTTGATCATCAAATCACCCGCTATCGGATTCACAAATAAATCCGTAGCACTTATACCTAATTCGGTAGCATTGATAGAACTTGGACCAACGAGGTAATCAGTTGTTATATAGTTGTCTGAAAAACTTGTTGTCGTATTTGCAGCAAGCGAATAGATATTTCCGCAGGCTGATGCTATTAGTACTTTCTCGAACACAAGATTAGAACCCTCTGCCGAAGAAATATTTATCAGCCGCTGATTATAAGCGTAATCGTAAATAGTTATATTCCTGTATTCCAAGTTAATCTTGTACGTAGAAGTTCCATAATCGAACAAGTGCCTCATATTACGAGTTTTGTCATCTGTCTGGTAATGATCTCTCATAAATGTACAGTTCGTGAATATCGCATTTTCGATATTATCGGCTCCCCCCGAATTGATAGAGAATGTTCCGTAAGGGCCGGTATGTCCTCCACATTCGTCGAGCATACAATTCTCCATTTCGAGACGGCCGATACGTTTTAGCTTATCACTTCCCTGATGACGCCAGAATCCGCGTTTGAAGTGTTTGAAATCGCAGTTGAAGAAAATGATTTGTTCCAGATTCCATGAATTCCCACTATTGAAGAAGTATCCTGCATCTATTGTCTGGAAGAATTCTATATTTTCAAATTCCAGACTGGAGATATAAACATCTGTTTCTATATTCCAGTTGCTCGAAAGTTCTATTTGTACCTTTTCACCCTCGGTACTTCCTACAAGCTTGAATCCTTTCTTTATGGTGAATGGCGATACTTTGAAGTATGATCCGGCAGGCAGGTAATATTCAGTTCCTTCAGGTACATCAGCATTGTTATTTGCCTCACTCAATATTTTGGATAAGTCATCCTCTCGGCTTATGATAATCGTTTCTGTCGATGGGCCTGCTGTACGGAAGTTGACTGTATTATATGGTTTGTCGTACTTACGGGATTTCTTTGTGTCATAAACATTGACATTATATAAGGTATTTCGCAGCAACCCGTCAATTTCAGCATAGCCCTGACTTATTTCGGACGAAGAGAGGTAACGTGAAACACTCGGTATTGTATCGGCTCCCATAGTAGGCACTATACCAATACTGTCTACCGGATTTGCGGGATCAATTTGCCACCTGACTATTACACTTGTTTCGGCTATATCTGCTTTAGCTACTTTTTCCAAGATATTAGCAAACGGTGGACGTGCCTCCGTCAATGCGTTTGTATAAGTCCATTGCGAATTGTGCAGAGTATCGGCCGCTACCGACTTCACACGTATGTAGTAACGTGTTGCATACGGAATATCGTCTATAAATATCTGGGTGTTTTTTACATTATAAGAGGCGAACAGGCTTTTATAGTAATTATCAAGATGAAGCTCGACGGTATACGAGTCTGCGTCATTTACTTCATACCATACAAGGGCAATAGAGTTACTTTTTACCAAAGGTTCCGCTAAAACGAACTTTGGCTGAAACAGGTCTGCCTCCTTGTAATATTTGTCGTCATCTTCACAGGCTGAGAAAAATATGCCCGAAAATAAGATGAAGAGCGCTGCAAATAATATATTTATATGTCTCATCTTAGTCATTTTTTTGAGATTCTCTTAATAATTAAAACCATAATAGTTTTGAATTTTTCCGCGATGATCGGTAATTACCTGTGTAGGATAAGGGCACAAGTAACGGAGCGGATCGGTTGGTTTTACCATACTTGCATTGTTATAATTGATAAAGCCCCTGAAACTCCAGCGTATAGCGGTAATCGGTTCGTAACTTTCTGTCGCATTATCCAGTGTATACCATTTAGAAGCAAACATGTGTTCGGTATAACCCGATGGTTTCGCATGGATATATTCGTCTATTCCGGCAATGTCGAGTACAGTCCTATCCGAATGTTCCGGATCTGTAACGGATTTGTAATACACGCTTGCCGGTACGTCGGTAATAACAGGATCGAATGCTCCGTTAGCTACTTTACCCCATGTAATGAGATCATTGTAAAGATTGTATATAACGTCGCTGAATTTATTCCATCTGGCTAAATCGAATTTACGGATACTTTCTCCTCCAAATTCCCACTTGCGTTCATCTACAATAGCCTCAAAGAATTGGTCTTTAGAGCCAAGATTATCAACATAAGATTCAACTTTAGCTCCCCATAACGAAGAGTTGAAAGCTCTGCGTCTTACTCTTTTCAGACAATCTTTGGCATCATCGCGAGGCCCGTATCTTTCGTTCACAGCCTCAGCATATAGTAAAAGTACGTCGGCAAACCTCATCCATGTATAATTGATTCCTGTTCCTTTGGTACTGGTTGATCCCATTGGAGCATCCATTTTTAGTTTCGACCATTTTCCCGTAGGTAATGTGGCTATGTCCAATCGTATTTCCTGATTCAGAAACTCGTTATATCTATAAGGAGCACAAGTTATATCGCGCCGTAAGTCATTTTTATCGAAAGAGAATAGATAAGTACCACAAAAATTAAGGCTTCCCGAAGCTCCGCCATATGAATGGTCTCCGGCTGTAATAGGGATACCGAGGTAATAACCGAATTCACTGGAAGTACCTTTCAGCATGGCTATGGAAAAAAGGATGTCGTCATTATTGGGAGTATTCCAATTGCATTGTTGGTACCATAACTCTTCAAAACTCATGGACAGATCATGTTTCCCTTCATTAATCACTTTTCCCAAATATTCGATAGCAATGTCGTAATAATGCTGATAATTCTCCCCGCGTTCCATATAGCCTATACTTGCCGCGTTGCTGATATCCGGCCTAAGAGTCCAACCTCCGCGATTCATAGCCAGCAGGCCGATTAATCCTTGACAAAATTCACGGGAAGCTCTTTCCACTCCGTAATCCAGATCGGCAGCGTAAGACATAACCGGCTCTACAGATTTCAAATCTTCGATCAGATATTCGAGAATTTCGTTGCGGTCAGTAACTGAAACGTAAAAATCCTCATTTGCATATGACGATTTTGTGCGGAATATAACATCTCCCCATATACGGATGAGATCAAGATACAACATGGCACGCAAAGTCTTTGCTTCTCCATACAATTGCACGATTGACGATGTCTTGGTTTTATCGGCATTTTTATATAAGTCCGATCCTTCAATTCCTTCGATAACGTCGTTGGCCAGATTGATAATCTGATACATACTGTTCCATGTATCGTTCAAGGTAGTCCAATACGGTTTGGGCTCATAGCAAGCTAAATCTCCTCCATTTACGCTAACCGCGCTGGTAGTGATACCCGCCATCTCTACATCGGTATTCGGGTTGAAAACATAAGTGAACCTGCTTCCATACACATTGTCCCCGGTCATAAGAGAATAGATACCTGTAATGGCAGACTTTATCTCTGTTTCGGAAGAGTACACAGCATTGGAAGTGAATCCGTCGGATGGTGTTTGTTCTAAGAAATCGTTACACGATACCATAGAAAAAATCAAGCTTGTAAATATGGCATATAATAGTATTTTTTTCATGTGTTCTTCTTTTTAGTCATTAATCAGAATGAAAGTTGTACTCCGAAAGTATATGTGCGACTTCTCGGATAAGCATTATAATCTATATTGGGTGTAAGCCCTGTTTCGATATTGACTTCCGGATCATAACCTGAGTAACCTGTTATGGTAAAAAGGTTATGACCTGTAGCATAAATGCGCGCATTGCTCAGCCCTATTTTATGGGAGAGGTGTTTAGGAAATGTGTATCCCAGCGAAGCTGTATTGAGTCGCAGGAAAGAACCGTCTTCTATGGAATACGACATGGCTATGGGACGTCCTATGGATGTAGGATTCCATATAGTTGCATTCTCATTGTATTTTGCCAAAGCTTCGGGATTGTAGCGGATTTCATTACCCATATCGTCGAAGTTTCTCCAACGTTTCTCCAGTGATACATCCATACTCAAGTTGTTTCTTGAATTATTATACCACCCTGTCATCATTATCTTATTGGCATTATACACATCGAATCCATACACGTAATTGAAGAAGACTGTCATATCAAAACCTTTATAAGTGGCATTGAACCCGAATCCTCCTGAAAAATCAGGGTTGGTGTCACCTATTACCTGACGGTCGTTATCGCCTATTACATAAGTATTCGGATCGTTAGGGTTTACCGGTGTAAGTTTCTTGAATTTGGCATTGCCCGGACGAGGATCGCCGGAAAGGTTCTTCGAATTGGCTACGCCTTCTTTCAACGTCCATGTTCTGGTCGCGGAATCGAAAGACTCGAAATCATCCATCGTATAGAACCCATCATTAACAAACCCGTAAATAAGTCCTTTTGTTTCTCCTACATATGCACGATAATCATCGGTATTCAACAATTGGGAGCCGGCCCATCCCGATGATAAGATCCACTCTGTTTCGCCACTGGCAAGTTTGTCTATCTTATTTTTGTTATGTCCTATATTAAAATTAAGATTCAGTGTGAAATCTTTTGTTTTAACCGCCCATGCATTCAGGGCCAGTTCAATACCTTTATTGGACGTTTGCCCAACATTGCTTATCAGGCTTGTATAACCGCTGTGCCCGGGTATTCTCGTCGGAACCAGAAGGTCTTTCGTGGTATTCCAGTAGAGGTCGATTGTACCGTTCAGTCTTTCGCGGAAGAATCCGAAATCCAACCCCAAATTACGTGTGATGGTAGACTCCCATTTAACGTCCGGATTATACAATTCACCCAGGTTATAAAAATTATAGTAATAATTACCTTCTTCGCCCCAACCTACCGAACGGTTATCGTATACACGATAGTATTTGGTGTACAAGTCTGTTGGGATACGGTCATTTCCGGCAATTCCATAACTTAATCGCAATTTCATATTCGATATAGCCTGCATTTCGGACATAAATTCTTCACTGTTTACGCGCCACGCAAGAGATACAGCCGGAAATACACCCCAACGGTTTGATGGAGAAAATTTTGTTGATCCATCGGTGCGGATAGTGAATGTCGCCAGATATTTATCATCGTATGAGTAGAATGCGCGCCCAAAGAAAGAAGCTATTCTTATAGGAGAACTTTCATTGGATGAATTTAGGTATGGTTTTCCTAATCTGAGATTGCTGAAAGCTTCAGATCCGGTTATATCCTTAGGAAAATAGCGTGTAGTATAAGTTTTTCCACTACTCTCTTGATGTTTTACTTCCTGTCCTGCCATTAATTGGAATTTGTGTATATCTTTCAGTTTAAAATCATAATTAAGGACATTCGTAAATTGCCACCGCGGACTTTTTACCATACCCCATTCGGCCACAGGCAAGCTTCCGTTACTATTGGCTGTGCTGGTTCCAACGCCATAAAAGCGGTTGTTTTCCTGATATTTGTATTCATATCCAAATTCGGTGCGGTAAGATAAATTATCCAGTATTTTCCACGTCAGCGCAGCCATTGTATTAAATGTGCGGGTTGTACGTTTACGGTAATTATTTGCTGCCGTTTCTTTTGGATTCATTCTTGTTACTTGGGTGTAGTCTTCGGGATCGAAGTATGTGTCATCTTCAGGTAAAGTCATGAAATCATCCAGTCCTTGTGTAGGGGCTTCCCTGAGCGCAGTCAAAAGGCTTACTCCCTCAGTGCCTGATCCATTCAGTCTTTGGTTGGTAAAACGGGTACGATATTCGAGTGTGAGTCTATCAGATATTTTTGTGTTAAGTGTAAAGTTGATATTGGTCTGGTCCAAACCGCTACCTATCAATACTCCCGGTTGATCCTGATTTACCAGTGATAGTTTGTATTTTGTAGCCTTAGTTCCCCCATTCACACTTATATCCAAATATTTGGATACGGGATTGGTACCGAAAATTTCATCCTGCCAGTTAACACCTTTCTCTCCCTGATAAATATAGAGTTCATATGCCTGTCCGTATTTATTATAGAATCCTGTCGGATTGGAAGAACGTTGGCGATCATATTCATACTGCATCATAACAAACTCGTAAGGATCCATTACATCCAGCTTATTAGCCAGTGCTTTTATCTGTAAATAAGAATTGACATTGACGGTAATCCGCCCTTCTGATGGTTGCCTGGTGGTAACTAATATAACCCCGTTTGCTCCACGTGCTCCATACACGGCTGTGGATGCCGCATCTTTAAGCACGTCAACAGATTCAATATCGGTAGGTGGTATGTCATTCAAACTGGAAACTTCAAAACCATCGACCAGTATGAGTGGAGAATTATCTTCTGTAATAGAGCCTCCACCACGAACGCGAATCATAATCTCTGCATCAGGAGAACCATCTACGGATGTAATTTGTACACCTGGAAGTTTTCCGACCATTGCTTCAGCTACCGATGCTGCCGGTGTTTTTACAAGTACATTTCCGGATACAGATGAGATGGCTCCGGTCAGATCCCGTCTCTTCTGGGTACCATATCCGATAACAACAACATCTTCCATCTGGTTTGCCTGCTCTATCATTTTCATATTGATTCCTGATATGCGGCCATTAAGAGGTTCCCTAATATCGTTCATTCCGATAAACCTGACTAATAGCACGGCAGTTTTTGCATCAGGTACTTTGATTGAAAATTCTCCATTCTCGCCCGTCATCGTTCCTATTGTAGTACCTTCTATAGAAACAGTAGCTCCATGCAACGGTCCGTAATTGTCAGTTACTGTCCCCGTAACGGTTGTTTGTGTAAATCCGGTTACAGTAAGTAACATTGCGAAAAAGCTTAAAATAAATCTATTCATTGTCATAAACTTTAGCTTATCATTTAAGGTTATTTATATTCATTTTTTTTCTTTCAATACTCCATTTTGGTTCTGGTAGTAGACAATATGCTGTATCAGGTTGTGGAAATAAATCTCCAGATTAGAATAGCGTCCCAGATTATCGAGATTGTATGAATTAGCATCACTAGCATTGTTTTTATCTAATCCATAAGCATCTTCCCAAATATCAGGAATACCATCTCTGTCGGTATCAGTCGGTGCAGGCAACGATTTAAGTACAGGATAACCGTTTGTATCGGTTACCTTGTCTATGATGCCCGGTTTTGGATTCGACGATATTGAACCCCGGTAAGTTGTTGTCGCGGTCAATAACTCGTTGATAATCCGTTTGTCAACAGCATCTCTGCGAAGCGATGCTCCCGCATATTCGGAAACACGGAAATATGCATCTTCGGCACTGTGGGTAGTCGTTTTATCAAATGGGAAAGGTTCATTCATTTTCATCGCCTGTTTTTCGGCTTCAGTAGGATTGAGCGTATGGAAAAACTCGTTCCATATCCCGTAAGTCCAATTATCATTAAATGTGTCAGGATTGGCTGTTGTATGGTTTCCTTCGGCAAAAATTCTGGCTGTAGGGTCGCTCGACAGTATCCGGGAAGCTTTACTGTTTGTTGCAGGCCCTGCCTTATAATAACTGTTTACCAGATTGAAAGTCGCGTTTGCCCCACCGTAAGCTCCTTGCCCGTCGCCGCTCCAATTGTAATATACATTATTTCTTACATCGAAGTACCCGTGATAATCGTTGGCTATGGAAGGCCCGTT
Organism: Dysgonomonas reticulitermitis; assembly: GCF_054601275.1. Taxonomy (NCBI): domain Bacteria; kingdom Pseudomonadati; phylum Bacteroidota; class Bacteroidia; order Bacteroidales; family Dysgonomonadaceae; genus Dysgonomonas; species Dysgonomonas reticulitermitis. The sequence goes on from NZ_BAAHWU010000038.1 coordinate 7,645, forward strand.
TGCATCCAGGTCGGCAATACGCGGCACACGACTGCCATGATGGGCAAGCAACATGTGGTGAAAAGAAGCATTTGCCCCGCTCCAGATACCGCCATAACCATGTGCGCCTTTTTCGTGCTGCGATTCGTTCAGACTCTCGGAACCGATAGTCCATTGCACAGTGAAATCTTTTACTCCGTAGAAAGAAACACATTCGTCGACACACCAACTGGAACTGACATGGTCTATAATGGCTTGTTTAAACCATCTTCCACTAATTCCATCATCTTCATGGTCGCTTTTCTCGTCACCTGTCCGGCAACGGATGAAACGGATCAGTACATTGTCTATGTTCGAACCTATCTCTAATTGGTAGTTCTTCAATGTGATGCCGTCGCCCGGAGCTGTCTGCCCGATGATACTCACGTTTGGTTGTACGATTCCCAGTTTTCTCTTCAGTTCGATAGTTCCCGAAACATCGAATACTATAATTTTCGGTTCGGCCAGATCAAGCCCGTACCTCAAACTTCCGGGTATTGAAGCTTCGTTTTTCGCATAATCGTTCAGGTTGGTAACACGATAAACGATTCCTCCCCGTCCTCCGGTAGTAAACCGCCCTCCTCCCTCAGCTCCCGGAAATGCAAGGGGCGAAACACTAATATCGTCACCGATACGGGGATTTGGTTTTCCGTACTGAAATAGTGTCACAGTTTCGGATAGGGTGACATTTGTAATTTTCACATTTGCCGTCCTCGGGAAATCCGACTGATCATTATCGTTTAATTTTAATACAACCTGAGTAGAGGTAGAAGCTTCTTCATCCCATGTTATCCAATCTTCTTCTGTAGAAATAGAATATTTTGTGGCATATTCTCCCAAATCGATAGGAATAGTAAGAGTTTCGCAACGAAACGGAACAATGAACTCATCTTGCTGAAGGCTTAAGAATGCTACAGATTCTTCCTGAGTAATTTCGACTATCCTGTTTATAACATACCCTTCTTTTGACCGGATAACAACCTTTCCGGTTCTTTTTACATCTAAATTCGGCGCTATTATAAGTTTGCATTCTTCGGTTATAAATGCAGCTTTTACATTTTCTTTACCTTCTGCTGTAATCCAGTTATATCCTTCGTCAATGGATACTTCCCATTCGGTATTGGAAGTAATACTGACTAAAATCTCTCCTCCCTGGAAAGGCAGGATATCTTTAGAATATTCTATCAGGATGTCAGGATTGGCCCCCAGTTGATTTACTTCCAGTTCCTTAGATGTAGTTGAACCATTCAGGCTTTGCGATACCTTGATTTTCCCTTTACGGGTATCACCATTTGTATTATCAGTTACCATAATGCGAATCGGACTGTCTCCATTTCCTGAAGAAGGGGAAAGACTTATCCAGTCGGCACCGCTTTCTACGGTAGCAGTCCAGGATCCGCCAGAGATTACCGATATTGTTCCGGAACCCTCTATATTAGCCAGATTTACAGTTTCTTTCGACAACGCAAATTCTTTTGCCGATTCGACGTTATTTACAGCATCGTTATCGGAACAGCTAAAGAATAAGATTCCTGATATTATTATAATAAGAATTTTCTTCATTTTTATTCGGTTTTTATAAGGATGAGGAATAGAATATCCTCATCCTTCGTAAATGAACAGCTAATCTAACCAGCGAGGGTCGCCGATCCTGTTTGTATATACTGCTGAGGTCTTATCCTTGATAGTGAGGTCACCTGTAGCAACATTATTGAAGAGGGCATCTTTTGCGACAGTAGCTATAGGCAGTTCCGATGTATCCACACCCCAGTTGCTCATTACAAAATCATTTGTGTAATAATTATTGGTAATGTCTTTGACTGTATTACCAGATAGATACATCCAACGCCCTTGTCCGGCAACCGAGATTCCCGAGAACAGATTATTTCGGCAAGTGACTGTGATAGTCGGCGCACCGCCATCGGCACGTAAGTCAAATATTGTTATATTGGCATTACCTTCGCGAATAAAGGTGCTATTAGTCATTGTTACAGTCATTGATTCGGTCTGCCCTCGTGTTCCTCCTATATACGAGTTCCGTAAACCAGTTCCTAATACGTGCATCGTAGTATTATTTATCACAATATTGCGGATAGGATTACCGTTAGCCATACTTATAGTAGAATAATTTTGCTCAATGGCAAGGTTAAGCATCCTCACGTCATCAATAATGAAATTATCTATAAACTGAAGATCAGCAGTCGATGCCTGTCCGCGGAAAATATTCCTTACAATATTGTCGATATAACAACCACGAAGTGTAATATCTTTAACATAGAAAGCAGAAGTCGAATTCAGATTGAAAAGATAACTCTCGGCTGCTTTGACATCCAAACCTTCGATATTGATATAGTCCATATCTCCCTCTATATTATTTATGCCGAAGTTCAATACAGCTTTAGTTTCGCCATCTTTCGGTGTCTGCCCCAGAATCGAAAGGCTTTTTGATACTGTTATCCGTCCGAGGTTATATGTAGCATCTGCTTTCAGATAAAGTTTAATCTCGGTTATAGATGCATCGCCAGCCATTTCATTATATACGGACTGTATATCGTCGGTAGGAGCTACATAAGTATATCCGTCGGGCACGATAAATGGTGGTGCAGGGTTGAGTTCTTCATCTGTCCAGTCTTCCGTTAATATGGAAACTGTATAATCCTGTATGATAGGATTATCTGTATCATTTAGTTTAAAATCAACTACTGTTATGGTATCAGCCCATACAGGGACAGGGAAAGCAAGTTCCTTTGTCTGAACAATCTTAGCATTTTTATCCAATAATTCAAAACGAACTTTAAGTCCGTTTTGATCATCTTTGGTCTTGAATACGATAAAATCATCGGTGTAATTTATCCCCCCTGTCACAGTAGCCTTCGAGCGGATAATATCAATAGGCGTTTCAATATAAGTTTCATCTATCACACGGTAACCCGATCTTTGAGCTGTAATCACTGTACGGACAGTCGTATAGCTTTTATCGGCTTTTGTGTCGGTGGCTCTCAGTCGCAATGTTCCGGTTCTGCTAAGCATATCGAGTTTCAGTATCTCACTGAAAGGAGAACTATAATCAACCGCCGCCGATATTTCTACTTTCAGGTCTGCATTTGGAGCCTGATGGATAATAAGATTGTTCAGATTGGTAGCAATAATAGAATCGGGTATTAATCCTGTAGGGTTGGGTGTTGCCACAAATTTATAACTACCGTTTTCAAGCTGGAACCGATAGTGCGAACTGTAGTTTGAGAAAAAATCTCCTTCAGCTTTGTAAATGAAAACAGGCTTTGTGGATATACCTGTGTTCAATGCCCATGGTTTACCATTTAGGGATAATTCAAATTGGCGTACTACAGATGTTTCATACCTGTCGTGTTCGGAGCAAGCAAACGAAATATGCATAACAGCCAAGCTTATTATAATATATAGTATATTTTTCATACGATTAAGGGAAATTAAAATTGATACTCCTGAACGGTTATTTTCTGCGTAGACTTAACTGCCTTCAGTGCGACAGAGAAACTCTTTTCGAGATAATCTTCATCCAGAATAGGCATATTTACAACAGTGCGTTTCGATATTTCATACTTGATAGCAACATCAAGCGGACGTATTGTTTTATTTACTTCAGTATTGCTTTTCAGATATATAATCTCTATTGAACCGAAGTTTTCTCCCTGAGTAGGGAATGAATAAGCAGAAGCCTTATATCCGTCGGATAGTTTTGTATTGATAGTCACATTTCCAAGGACATATTTGTTAGCTCCTGGCATATAAGCAACAAACACATTGTTGAATATTACATTCAGAGCATCGAAATTGGTAACAGCTGAAAGTTCTGTACTGCTTTCGGTAGGTTGCAGAACGGCTTGTCCCACCACCCTTTTAAGTTCCAGTTTCACGGTGTCGACGGATTTATCTGACATGAAAGAAACAATATCGGATATAAATATTTCTTTTTGATTTTCATAGTCCTGATAAATGGTTATTGTACTGAGGCTGCCAGAATCTGTTATTTGTCCGGCATTTGCTATTGCAAATGTTTTAAGGTTTTCTCCCAGAGGTACTTCTATCTTTAAATTTCCATTGTTCAAAGGAAGAGTTTTTCCATAGACAACAGAATCATTTAGGTAGGCGTAAATACTTAGCTCAGTGATTCCGTAAGACTGAAATATTTCAAGGCTGGATTTACTCAATCCCAAACTTATAGACTTTGTCGGTGACAAGGATTCTTGAGTGTCGTCTGATCCCAGTTCATCCTCGACTTGATTAGAACAGGAAAATAGAAATAAAAAAAACGACAGAAACAGCAGATTGAAAGGATGTTTCATAATGCATTAGTTTTTTAGTTACAGGTTAAATTTTTGATATTTTTCAATAGTTATTATTCCAGATATATAGAGAGTATTTCTCATGTTTCGTATAAATTCCTCTGAATGTAACGGTTTCATAGTATTTTTATCGTACAATATTATGGTTTATCAACAGTATCATACTGTGGTTTTTTGGTATTTATTGATGGTTAAATTGTACAGTACCTATAACCATATTATACCGTTTTCAGTAAGATAAAAGAAGATATTTTTATACCATTTCAAAGAAGTGTGATATCAATACCTGTTAAATCTTCTTCTTTAGAACTGTTTCCTACCAGAATTTCGAAATCTCCAGCCGAAACATCTATTGATTGGCTTGCCTCGTTCCACCATTCAAATTGTTTCATCCCAAGGTCGAAAGAAATGTTCTCAGTTTTTCCGGCAGGAATAAGAATCCGTTTGAAAGCCCGCAATGTTTTTACCGGACCTTCGGCATCATTCTTTTTTTTCAGATAAACCTGAATTACTTCTTCTCCGTCTAGTTTACCCGTATTTGTGACAGGGATGTTCAGAGTAACTGTTTCCCCTGCTTTTACTTTATTTTTACTCACCAGAGGATTTCCATACCGGAATGTTGTATAGCTCAGTCCATAACCAAATGGGAAAAGAGGCTCTTCTTTCATATAGCGATATGTACGTCCCTGCATATTATAATCTTCGAAATCGGGCAGCTGGCTCATGTTTTTGTAGAATGTGACAGGCAGGCGTCCGGCCGGATTGCAATCACCGAACAGCACATCGGCTACGGCCTTACCTCCCGATTGCCCCGGATACCATGCTTGTAGTATGGCCTCACAATTTTCGACCTCCGGCTCAAGTCCTATAGGGGAGCCCGAACAATTAACGAAAATGACCCTTTTCCCGGCATCATGCAAAGCCCTGATAAATTCGCGCTGAACAGCAGGCAATTCAATATCCGTACGGTCACCTTTTTTAAATCCGGGCAGATTTACACCCATCTCTTCACCTTCCAGAGCAGGAGAGATTCCTCCGACAAATACGACTATATCAGCGTTTTTTACTTGAGCTATCGACTTCTCTATATTTATTTCTTCTTTATAGCCAAAGTCGAAATTCAGTTGGGCATCTCCTCTGTTATAGTCAAAATCCACTTGAATCTTATATGACTTTCCTGCCTCAACCTTTATCGAATGTTCCATTTTACGGCTTCCATGATTGGCTTTTGTCCCTTTCACCTGCTTATCGTCAATTGACAAGTTTAGGATTCCGTTTACGTAGAAATCGAAAACTAATTCTCCTGATTTTTCAGGAACAAACACGGTATTGTATGTAGCTGTGAAGTCAGTAAGATTGACACCTGATGCAAAAACTGTAGCCCCCATTGTGCAGAAATTAAAAGGGGTCGTGATTTGTGTTATAACACTAGGACTCCCACTACGATCCATGTTGTTCCAGTATTTTGCCCTAAATCCCTGACCATCTTCCGAGTTACATTGATTGAATGCGCTCTTCATAAGTGTTGTTTCTACCAAGCTGCAACCTTGTTCGTAAATAAGCTTATCATTCGGACTTAATACCGAACGTATGCCTTCGAGGATTGTGATTGTGCGGGCAGGCGTACCATTATAATTTCCCCATTGCATAACTGAATCGTTAGCATTAGGTCCCATAACGGCAATGGTAAGGCCTTTTTTATTCAGGGGTAGGATATTATTCTTGTTAAGTAACAAAGTCATGGACTTACGCGCCATATTCAAAGCCTGTTTATTATGTTCTTCGGATGCTACAACTAAATATGGTATTTTTGTCCACGATACATCGCTGTTATCGTCCATCTCGCCTAATTCGAAACGGGCTTTGAGCAAACGTCCAACAGAAACATCTATATCTTCTTCTTTGATATATTTCTTTTTCACACTTTCTGCTAAAGCTTTATAACTGGAACCGCAATCAAGGTCTGTTCCGCTCAATACAGCTGTAGCTGATGCTGTGGCAGCATCAGGGTGGGTGAGGTGTGCGTTTTCTCCATAGAAATCGTGGATAGCTCCGCAGTCGGCAACAACAATGCCTTTGAATCCCCATTTTTTGCGTAAAATCTGCATCAGCAATTGATTACTGCCGCAACAAGGATCTCCCTCGAAGCGGTTGTAAGCGCACATTATCTCTTTTACATTTCCTTCTTTTACTAAGGCCTCAAATGCAGGCAGATATGTTTCCCAAAGGTCACGGAGTTTAATATTCTTGGCGTCGAACGAGTGTCTGTTCCACTCAGGGCCTGAATGAACTGCAAAATGCTTGGCACAAGCGTGCAACTTGTCATACTTCTCGTCTGCCGGCCCCTGAAGTCCGTTGACAGCGGCAATTCCCATTCTCGCAGTGAGGTATGGGTCTTCCCCATAAGTTTCTATGCCTCTGCCCCAACGCGGGTCGCGAAAGATGTTGATTGTCGGGGTCCACATGGTCAAACCCTGGTAGCGTCCGTATTCACCTTGCGAATAATAATAATGATGTTTCGCCCTAGCTTCATCCGAAATAGCGGTGAATGTACTGAATACAGCCTGATCATCGAAAGTAGCAGCCATGCCGATAGGCTGGGGAAATACAGTAGCCAGACCTGCTCGAGCAACACCGTGTAAAGCTTCGTTCCACCAGTTGTATGGTTTAATACCAAGCCTTTCTATCGGTCTTGATGCATCTTGCATTAAGGCTATCTTCTCTTCCAAAGTCAGCCTTTTCAGCAGATCGTCAACACGTTGGTCAAAGGTCAAGGATTTATCCTTATATGCTGCTTCCTGAGCCATTATTTGCACGCTTGCAGTAGAAATAGCCAGTACAATTAAGATGTTTGTTACTATTCTTTTCATAGTCGTTTATTTGAGAATCCGTTTGATTTTGTTCATAATAAATTATTATCATATTTCTGGCGTATGAAATGCGCCCCTATATTGATATTGTCTTTTGGAAAGTGTCATTATTTATATCTTTTATTTTGACTCTTATGGCAGATTGATATTTTCGGAACGGTCACCGCTTATCGTTACAAAATTTTTCATTTCTTCGGGATATTTAAATCCCGAAACATTCATATTCTTCACGTTATTCAAAATTAAAGCCGGCCCACTTTCAGGATATATTGCCACATTTTTGAAATTGATAGTATTCGTTTCTGAAAGTTCGGCTCCCAATTTAGCCGTGATGACTGTATTTTCTATATTAATGTTATCAATATTCATTTCGGGTAAACCGTTGAATAGCATAGCCTTACTTGCATTACGGGCAGTGATGCCATTTATATATATATTTCTGAAAATCGGGGTGGTTTCATCAACAAAAGGAATACTGTCTGACTTTTGGGTGAAGTAGTAAAGGTCGAACGACAGAGGCTCGTAAACAATATCAAACATATTGATATTGTTGATATAAATATCTTCAACTACACCACCTCTCCCGCGCGCACTCTTGAATCGGAGCCCTATATCTGTTCCCATAAACTGGCAATTGGAAACCGATATATTTCTCACTCCACCCGACATTTCGCTACCTACAACAAAACCGCCATGACCTTTGAATACCCTGCAATTCTCAATAATTACATTTTCGGTAGAACGCCCGCGTTGACGGCCATCTTCATTTTTCCCTGATTTTATGCACATAGCATCATCACCTACGTCGAAAGAGCAGCCTGTGACAATTACATTCCTACACGATTCTATATCTAGTCCATCTCCGTTTTGGGAGTATGACGGATTACGTACATTGATGTTGTCTATGATGAGATTTTCACACATGAGCGGATGAATATTCCAACTGGGGGAATTTTCGAAAAGTACATTGTTCAGCAATATATTCCGACATTCAATAAAACTGATCATAACAGGGCGCAGAAAATCTTTGATAGACAACCAGTCTTTTTCGGTGAATGAACTTCTGTCGGCAGTCTCACCTTTCAACGATTTGCCAGATGGGAACCACATGTTTTTGTCCTTTACTACTCCGCCCGACCTGACTACCGATTTCCAATGGTTTTCGGTAACTTTAACCTTTTTTAGCGGACGCCATGCATCACCTGATCCGTTAATGGCTCCGTCTCCCGTTATGGCAATATTTTCGAGGTTGTATCCCGATATAGGTGATTGGCAACGCCGTGTTTCTTGCCCTTCGTAGATTGTTTTCACAAGCGGGTACAGGTCGAAGTCGGGAGAGAAAAGTATTAATGCTCCTTTTTCAAGATACAGGTTTATGTTCGACCTGAATACAATAGGCCCTGTAAACCAGATTCCTGAAGGTACGATCAAAGTCCCTCCCCCTTTATTCGCCAGATTAGTCATAGCCTTTTCAAAAGCATCTGTATTTAGAGTTCTTCCATCAGGTATACCACCATGTTCAGTGATGCATACTTTGTTGTCGGGGAAAGTTGGCCTATCCAATAAAGGCATCTCGAACGGAAGGTTATTATACAAACGGATGTATTGATTGTCCGGATATTTGCTTGAGCTGTCGGCATACACACATCCCGTTAAAAGGAATATGACTACGCAAAGCGGAGCATAAAGGTTTTTCACTAATATTGCAATCATTTTTTAACGTGTTTTCTATGATATTCTTTAATTCTAATTTTATCTGCCTTATTGTAATAAATACATTCAAGGACAGTTGCAATATTAGACCTTGTCGATGAAATCTGATGTCGGTTTTTTGGTATTTTTTTGTAGTCAAATTGGTAATCTTCCAATTATACAACAGACTTTCTGTTTATATACCTTGTTAATATTAATTATGTTGAATGAGATAAGGGAATTATCAGTTTGATACTCTTCCCTTGATACAAAAGGAAACGGTAATTCAACAGGTATTATCCTGTAGACCATTCAATTTCAATTTTCCTTAAACTGATCTTTATACTGGCTGGGAGTCATTCCGAACATATCCTTAAAGCATTGAGTGAAATACCTTATGTCGGAAAACCCTATCATATAAGTGACTTCTTTCACCCTGTATTGTTGTGTTTTCAATAACTGGGCGGCATGCTTTATCCTTATTTCGCGCACAAATTCCACCGGAGCCTGTCCGGTAAGGCTTTTTACCTTATTAAAGAATACCCTGCGGCTCAGATTTGTGTTACTAACTAGGCTGTCAATAGTGAAGTCACTGTTGTCAAGGTTACTATAAATATCTTCCCGTAAGTTTCTTATAAATTGGTCATCCCGCTCTGTGAGAATGTTTTGTTTTGTCAGATCTTCGCTCTGACCCTGTGATTTGGCTGAATATTCACCTCCTATATAATCAGCATATATTTTACGTTGTTTTATGATATTGTCGATTTTTGCTACCAGCAATTTTACACTGAAAGGTTTTATTATATAGTCGTTGGCTCCCGAAGTTATTCCCCCTAACTGGTCGTCGATATTGGTTTTAGCAGTCAACAGAATGAACGGGATGTGACTCGTATTTTGGTTTGCCCTTATTTTGTGAAGGAACTCTATACCGTCCATTACAGGCATCATAATATCGCTGAGTATAAAATCGGGCATATGTTTTACCGCTTTATTATAGCCTTCTTCTCCGTCTTTGGCTTCATAAACCTCATAGTGTTCAGTCAGTACCGATTTTATAAAACCTCTGAGTTCATAGTCATCTTCTACCACCAATATGGATAAGCGGTCTTTGTTGCCTGCTTTTTCCGCTATTGTATCAGAATTGGCGGTGTATTGAGTATCGGTCGATTGCTCGTTATTAATTGTATCAGTTTCAATAATTTCAACATTCTGATCTTTCGAAAAATGCTCCAGTCCCTGCAAGAATAGGATCGTGAAGCATGAACCTTTGCCCTGTTCGCTATCCACTGATATTTTTGCATGATGCTTATCCGCTATTTCTTTAACCATGGAAAGCCCTATACCCGTACTTGGTTTGCTTTTGTCTTTGCTATATGATGCAAAGCGGGTGAATAGCTTGTTCAGCACTTCTTTGGTCATGCCTTCTCCTTCGTCTTTTACCTGTATGGCTATCGCTTTATCTTTACAAAAGATACTGATTTCTATTTCTCCGCCTTTAGCAGAATGTTTTACGGAGTTTGACACCAGATTGAATACCAGTTTCTCGATGCCATCAGGATCAACCCATATTTTCTTTTCTCCGACCTGATTATTAATCCTGATCTGTATATTCTGAGCTTCTGCTATCTTAAATGAGTTATTACACAGGTTTTCTACAAACTCTCCTACTGCCACTTCTTTTATCTCCAGTTTTTGCTTCTGTATCTTCCTGAAATCAAGAATCTGATTTACCATATTCAGCATCCTGTTGGCATTCTTCAGTATCAACTGGAGCTGTGGTTTTATTTCAGGATGTGTGTTGCGGTTTTCCAGTATGTTTTCAATAGGAGAGACTATCATTGTCAGAGGGGTACGTATTTCGTGCGATATGTCGGTGAAGAAACGGGTTTTCATTTCTGTTTGTTCATGCTCAAGCAAGACTTTGTCTTTCATACGGTAGAATACAAATAAAGATCTGAGGATTATATATAATAATATGATGCAAGATACGATATACAAAAAGTAGGCCCATTTTGTTTGCCAGAATGATGGTGTGATGGTTATTGGCAGACTGCGTTCATTATCTACCCATGTCCCGTTGCTGTTTGTCGACCTCACTTTAAATATATATTCGCCCGGGGGGATGTTTGTATAATTTGCTATCCTCCGATTCTGGTTTTTAATCCAGTCTTTATCGAAGCCTTCCAGTTTATAGGCATAAGAAACTCCGTGCGGATTGATATAGTCGAGGGCTATGAATTCTATACTGAATATATTTTCGTTATGGCTTAAGGTGATTCCGCTCACATCATCTATCTGGGTTTTCAGTGGATAATCACTGTTCGACACTTTAAATTTCGTCAGTGCCAGATAGGGAGAATAAATATTTTGGACTATTTTGTCAGGAAAGAAAGATAATGTTCCGTGTGTACATCCGTAGATTAGTTCGCCATCACTTGTCAGTAGAGGCAATGTTTCCATAAAGTACTGGTTACTCATCGTGCGACTAATATCGTTGAACTGTTCGAAGCTTTCGTCTTTAGGGTTAAAACGAGATAAGCTACCTTCACTATTTATCCACAAGCTGTTTTTATTATCTTCGGTTATTGACAATACTATATCAGAGTATAGTCCGTTTCGGGTATCATATGTTTTAAATTTGGAGGGAAACCCTTCATCGTCCCAAGAAATCACTTTAGACATACCTCCTCCAAATGTAGCTACATATACCTCTTTGTTTTTGGTGACACATATATCGTGGATATCATTCGCCCTGATTCCATCTTCAGCTTTATAGCTCTTGGAATATGTTTTACAGCCTGATATATTGTAACCTGATTTGTCAACCAAAAGTACTATCAGCCCCAAGGTGGTTCCGATGTAGATTCTTTCGTTATGGCTTTGCAACGTTCTTATCTGGTCACCCATACCAGCCGGATAATTCTTATAATAGTTGTTTTTGTTAATAAATTTCTTACTCGCTTGGTCAAACATATTTATGCCTCCACCGTAAGAACCTAACCATATACGTCCCTGACTATCTTCATGAATGGAATATATAGCATCGTTACTGAGGCTAAACGGGTCATTCGGATTATGCTTATACTGCTCTATGTAGAAAGATGTCAATGTATTGTCTTTTGGCTTCAATAGGTAAACTCCATCTCCTTTGGTACCAACCCAAATATTGCCTTTACTGTCTTGTACAAGGGTATATGACATTGCTCTAAGGAATTTTTCCGACTTTGAAATACTTCCATCTCGACACAGAAAACCCTTAAAATTACGCTTGGAATCGTATATGGATAATATCCCACTCATATTTCCTAGCCAAATATTGTTATTAGCATCTTCTAGTACGGATCTCACTTCAAAACCTGTGATAGAAATCTTATTGGAATAGAAATCATTCAACTTAAACAATGTGTTATCAAAGACGACTTTTTCGAGCCCACCGCTACGGGTACTCAACCACAAATTACCTTGTTTGTCAAGAAAAGTATGATGCAATAGGTCGGAAAATCGCCATTCTGGAGAATGGGGATTATTAAAGAATGGTAGTAATTTGTCCTGCTTTTTATCATAGAATGTAAAACCTCCGTGGGGATGTACCCAGATATTCCCCATTTTATCTTCGATTATAAAAAATGAAGGGAAAAGAATAGTATTATTGTCATAGTCATTTGGTGTGTAATATCTCAGTTTATTGTCCATCAAGTTGAATTTGGCAACACCATTCGAATTGGTTTCGAGCCATACATTATTATTACTGTCGACAAAACAGGAAATCATTTCATTGGTAGGCAACTCTTTGAGATTCGACTTGTCAAACTTTCTCAGGTTGGCTCTATTTCGATCACAAATAAAGAATCCGTCTTTTGAGGTTAGAATGATGAATAGGTTTTCATAGACCTTCTTAATTGAAATGATATCAGAGTCAACACCTGTCTCGAAAAGACTAAAAGTCTTATCATTCTTATTATAGCACCGGATTTCTCCATTACCTGCCCCGAACCATATCTCCGAGTCGGTTTCTATTGCCGAGAAAAACTGGGTTTCTTTATTAGAACCTTCTTTTCTTGTAAAAAGAACTTCATTGGTTGTTTTCTGACCGACCGATGGAGCAACTTTCACCAACCCGTTGCCGGTCAATAACCATGAAAACTTGCTGCTATCTTCAAAGACAACCTTTACATTATTATCGGGCAAATTCTTCTCTTCAACAGAGAACAGGTCTTGTGTACCTAATGAATCCGATACACAAATGGCTCCCATTGCTTCTGAAGTAAGCCATACTTTTCCCGAAGGCATAGGCAACACCTTTGTCGCTATGAAAGGTTTCCCGTTTGCATGGAAAGTCGCTATATACTTTTCTGTTCTCGGATCGAACCTGAAGATTTCACGATTGTATGAACTTACCCATATATAACCATAAGCATCCTCTTCCATGCTGAGGATACGGTTACTTCCCATAATAATAGGGTCATTTACTGAGGTTTTGTAGTTCGTGAAATTATAACCGTCAAACTTACACAGGCCATTCCATGTAGCAAGCCACAAGAACCCTTTTTTGTCCTGCATTATATTCATTATTGAGCGTTGGGGCAATCCCTCTACCAGATTATAATGGTCAATGTGTGAACGGGGTTGGCCGAAAGACGAAGCTGAAAGTACAATGGATATAATCAGGACGATATAAGGTTTCATAATTTCATGTAAATGATAAAATGGAAGATATAAACAAATATAATCTATCTTCTTTAATAAAAAAATATACAGCCCTTCCCCCTTGTATTATGAAATAATATTTCGATGTGAGATTTTCGTTTTAGTTAGACACATTTCTGAAAGAGTGTAATTTTTTAGATGCCAATTTAACGTCAAAGAAATACCAAAAAGCTACAGTAAAATAATTATCGCAGATCATGGATTTTAGAGTAAAAGATTACAGGATAAGCTTCGTAGTCTTTATCTTTCTTATTTTGTTATCCTGAACCAATCTATATCGACATATCCGCCATCATTCTTTTTTATGGGGCGGGAACAAAATACTCCCATTTTAGCGCCAATCCACTGACCTTCTTTCAATATAAAGTCTTTGCCTAAAGATACATATTTTTTATTGTCGGTACTATAGCTAAAAGAACAGGTTGCCCCATCTTTTATTTGTGCGCGAAGGTAAATGGTTGCATCTTTCAGATTTGCCGACTGGTTCACAACTTCGGTCTTGTCTTTATCTGCCCCGTAGCAATCTGCCTGTGAAAGGATAAGTCCGTTTTCCATACTCTCAATAGAAAGCAATGAGTAATCACGTCCCATTATTAATAATCCGGTGCGTTCCCCGGTTATACTTTTATCAGGAGTAAATGTAAGCTTCACTGTTACCATAAAGTCGGGAGCCGGCATTTTTTGTAATAGTAAATTAGGAACATTCCAAAGGTTTACATAATTATCGGGCACAGGGACAGAGTACAGGGTTAAGCATCCTTTTTCCTGATTGGTAAAGCTCCACCAACTGTCAGGGTTGGTATTCCATTGCCATTGCAAGCCCAGTTGGTTTATATCGAACTCATCGCTTTCGGCAGGTGTAGCCACCGGATAGTTTTTCCCTACATATGGCTTTTTGTAGACAAGAACCGGATCCCCGCACCCATCCCTGTCTTTGTCCTCACCTATCACCGGCCAGTCATTTTTCCATACCACAGGTTGAAGGTGTGTTAACCGGCCTAATGCACCCACATCCTGAAAATGCAGGAACCAGTCTTCGCCTGTAGATGTATCTACCCATGCTCCTTGGTGAGGGCCATTGATTTCGGTCTTCCCTTGAGCCATTACTATTTTTCTCTCGTAAGGGCCGAACACGTTTTTCGACCGCATTGCTATCTGCCAGCCGGTAGCCACGCCTCCCGCAGGAGCAAGTATATAGTAGTATCCGTTTCTTTTATATAACTTGGGGCCTTCTATAGTGGGGTCTGCTATGTGCCCGTCATAAATGATCTTCGATTCGCCTATTGCCTTTTTCCCATCGGCAGTAAGCCGGGTTACAGCCAAAAGGCTTTTTATACCTGCACGGCTTCCGGCAAAAGCATGGGCAAGGTACACATCCCCGTTGTCATCGAAAAGAGGACAGGCATCTATCAGACCTTTGCCTTCTTTCACCAACGCCAATGGTTCCCATTCACCGGTGGGGTCTTTCGTTTTGGTCATGAATATTCCCAGATCGGGATCACCGTAATAAATATAAAACTCTCCTTTGTGATAACGGATAGCCGGAGCCCATACACTACCTCCGTGATTTACCCCCTCGCCGAACAATGCATTTTCAGGCATCCGGCTGATAGCATGCCCTATCAGTGTCCAGCTCACCAAATCTTTTGAATGTAGGATGGGGAGTCCGGGTATACAGTTAAAACTGGATGCTGTCATGTAGAAATCATCGTCTACACGGCAAACATCCGGATCGGAATAATCGGCGTAAAGGATTGGATTCTTGTAAGTCCCGTTACCGAGATCGGCAACCCATGTTTGCGATATGCTATCCTGAGCCTGCGCGTTTGTTAATACCAGACAAAGTATTAATCCCAGCAATCCTGTTTTCGTTTTGTTTCTCATATTTTGTTTTTTAATTATTTATATCAAACCTGTAATATGTAAAAGTCCTAATATTAACGTTTGCTTTGCCATAAAACCTGATGTTTATTGCTGATTCTTGGTTATGTTCTCAACTAATCCGTTAAGATAAACCTCCAGGTAAGTATATCCTTTATTATTGATATCATCTGCTTTTTTGTCCGGAAAATTTGTTTCTAACCATCCATCGGGAATACCATCTTTATTACTGTCCAAGAATGGTTTCCCTTCTCTCAATTCAGGCCATGCCGACCAGTTCTTATTGTCCGGATTGGGATTCAGATCCGATTGCGAATCAATAATTCCTTTCCGCGGATAACTCTGGCTTTTCCATTGTCCTCCCTCTCCGTTATATCTGCTTCGTCCTGTGAATTGTGCCGAACCAAGGGTTGTTTCGTCAATTATCCGTTGATCTACGACATCACGGCGTTTCGAACATCCGGCGTAAGCCAAAACCTTTTCGTAAGCCGTATTTGGATCATGGGTATTGATAATGGCAACTTCGAGAGGTTTATCCAATTTCAGGTCGTTTTTATTTTTATCACTTTGCACGTCAACTCCCAACCAGTTGTCATCCGATATTTCCTTGTTATGAGGCAATAAGTTTCCCGAAATATAGTACCTGCCCCAAGTATCTTTAATCCGTTCGAAGCCGCGTGTCCCTTTGTTTGTACTGATTGCCGTTATCCGGTTTGCTATTTTGGCGCGGGTGGCAGGCCCCGATTTATAGTAATTGTTTACCAGATTCACATGCATAGCCTCGCCTCCGTAACATCCTTCCCCGTTCCAGTTGTAGAAAACATTGTTGCGTACATCGGTAGTATCTCTTCCGGCATGTTTCGTTCCCGGCCCGAGACGCGGAACACGGCTGTCATGATGCGCTAAAAGGTTATGGTGGAATGTGGCATTCACTCCACCCCAGATAGCGCCATAACCATGAGGCCCTTTGGAATGTCCAGATAGGCGCAAACTCTCGGAAATAATGCACCATTGCATCGTGAAATTCTCATTATCGTAAAAAGATGAACATTCGTCGGCACTCCAGCTTATCGAGCAGTGGTCTATTATTATATCCTTATTCCTGCCTCCACTGAATGTATCTGCGCCATCCGCTTCCTGTGACGTTATTTTCAGGTCACCCATGCGGAAACGCATATATCTAATTATAACATTGTCTGCCGATACAGTTACAGGATAGTCTGCTACACAGATGCCATCACCCATAGCCGATTGGCCTGCTATAGTAAAGTCGCCGTTTCTTATGCGGAGATGCCCGTTGAGCTTGATTGTTCCGCTAACTTTAAACAGGATAGTCCTTTTTCCTTCCTGATTGATACACCAACGCAGAGAGCCCTCGTTGGTCAAAGAATTCCCTTCATTGTTGTCTTCCAGTGTATTCACATAATAAACTGTACCGCCACGGCCTCCACAGGTATACATTCCTCCACCTTCAGCTCCAGGAAAGGCCGGAGTTTGTGCCTTGTTTCCTTCTGAATACAGAAAGATAGAAAGAATCAACAGAATAGTTGTCTTTTTCATATGATAATAATTTTGATTTTAGTTGCCATATGGAACTCGCATGATTTTTATTATCATGGACTTTGGTGATTTGATAAAAATCATGCTTCGTCTCATAAATATATTATTGGTTTAACAGAATACCGGCCATTATGAACGGGCTTATTGCTTTAGGGTCATTGTCGCGTACAGGTTCGGAAATATAATATTCAAAACTACCATCCCTGTAAAACTTATCACCTCCTAAACCTGCTACAGTACAACAATTTGTTACCGACATCAATCCATCATTATCTATTTTTATAAATTGTTTTACAAACTGCATATAAGCATCTGTTCCTTTCTTAAGATAACTTTTATCCAGATAACCTTTTTGACTTCCTTTAATCCATGAATAGATAAACATGGCCGAGCCTGTGGATTCGAGGTAGTTGCCTTCTCGTTCCCCTTGATCTGTCACTTGAAACCACATTCCCGTCTTCTTGTTTCGGAACTTTTCTATAGACTCTGATAAATTCCTGAATATAAATATGATTTCTTTCCGTTGGGGGTGGTTTTCGGGAATAAAGTCAAGAGCATCAGCCATTGCCATCATATACCATCCGATGCTTCTCGACCAGAAATTCGATGACAGCCCGGTTTCGGGATTTGACCATTTCTGTTCCCTGCTCTCGTCCCATCCATGAAAGTATAATCCTGTTTTTTCGTCATACATATGTTTATGCACATCTATTATCTGCAAAGCTACGTCATCGAATAACTCTGGCTCATCGAATTGTTTTGCATATTCGCCCAAAAACGGACAGGCCATATACAGGCCATCGAGCCATACCTGATGCGGATATACCTTTTTGTGCCAGAAACTTCCATTTGCAGTGCGGGGATGGGTTTCCATCTGGCTACGCAATAATTTCAACGCTTTACTGAAACGTTCATCATTTTCTTTCGCCAGAACAGGGAACAGAATTTTTCCAGTATTTACCCTGTCGATATTGTATTCATCCACAGAATATGATTTTATCGTGCCATCATCATTTACCATCCGGTCAGTATACGCATATACATAGTCATAATATTTAATGTCGCCTGTTTTCTCCCAAACCTGTAAAATAGCCATCATTTCCAATCCGTGACAATAATTCCATTTTGGCGTTTTTGAGAAGTCGATCATCCATGCCTCCGGATTCCGCTTCATTTCCGAATCAGCCATCCTGATATAGTTTTTCTGTCCGTAAAATGAAATGCTAAATAATAATGATATAAAAAATACGGCTGTTTTCATATTATTGCTCTGCTTCGATGGTTTTTACATTTTGCATGAAATTGTTGCCCCATATGATATTGCTGTTTTTTGCCGAATAAAAAATATCGGCAGGTGTCAGTTGGAAACAGTTGTTGACAAGTGTGTTCTCCACATTGTCGAACAAGATTACAGGCTGGTTAGGCAATGTTTTTTTTGAACGGACATTGTCAAGTATAATATTCTTTGTGTCGGAGAAAGAAAAAGGACTACCCTTTTCAGATGAAAAATCCACATTATGGAAATGTATGTTGGATGCCGTTTTTACGGTAAAGCCTTCAATTGCGGTCATGTTGATATTTGAGAATGATATTTCGTCGACAGGCATCTCATCAATACCTGTAATATATCCGATCTTTTTTATATTGCTCCCTGTTACATCGCTTATATGAATATTGCGGAACACCGGGGTGCGTTCGCTGACAGGCTCAGCCTGTGATTCTTTATCGTAGAACAGGTCGAAGATGAAAGCATTGCGCTGAATATCGTTCATTATGATATTATTCACCCTTATTTCCTCTACCACACCTCCACGTCCGCGTGACGCCTTTAAACGAATGCCTGCATCCGTACCGTTAAATACGCAGTTGGATATTGTTACTTTTTTTATACTACCTGACATTTCGCTGCCGATAACAACGCCTCCGTGCCCTGTCAGCATTACACAATTGGTAACTGTAATGTTTTCGCAAGGCCTGCCGTAAATCCGGCCGTCTTCATCCCGTCCCGACTTGATGGTGATGCAGTCGTCCCCGACACTGATAAAACAATCCGATATGCGGACATTGCGGCACGAAGAAGGGTTTATGCCATCTGTATTGTGTCCTTTGGGATTAGCCCACGGATTGTACACTGTTACGCCCGTGATGACAATGTTGTCACAGCCTTCGGGATTGATAGTCCAGAACGGAGAATTTTGGATTGTAATGCCCTCTATCAAAATGTTCTTACATTCGAGGAACTGTATGAACGGTGGACGGAAGAATTTGCGTTCAAGCGACTTTTCATAATATGGCGAAACTTTTATGCCTTTGTTGGCATCGAGCCATTTCTGCTGGAATGAATTTGTCGATAATGTTTTTCCGTTGTTATTTATTTCGTCAATAATACGCCTCGATTCAGCCCACCATGTATGTCCCTGCCCGTCTATTATTCCCCGTCCTTTAATGGTTATATTTTCCACATTACGGGCATAGAATAAAGGTGACAGGCTGTTCATGAACACACCCTCCCAACGCATCCTGACAAAAGGGAGGTAGTCTTCGAAGTTAGTTGAAAATTTCAACGTTGCCCCTGCTTCAATTTCTATTGTAATATTACTTTCCATATGTATTGCTGCCGTAAGGTATTGTCCGGCAGGGAAATAAATAGTGCCACCACCTTCCTGTGCCGCTTTCCTGATTGTATTGTTGATCAAGGCTGTACATGCTTTTGCCCCTGTTGTGTCTGCACCCATATCCTGCATGTTATAAATCTTTCCTTGCATAATCAGAAAGCACAGGGATAAGATAGTTAACGCTGTTAGTCGTTTCATAATCAATATTTGTATTTTTTATTTACTAAGGGATTCCAGTTGTCGGAACCTTTCATTACGTTTTCTACAGTATATTTCCGGGCTTCTTCGCTAGTAAGTATTTTTACCCATTCCACACGGTTCCCGGTTTTTGAACCCACACCGGTGTTGTTGTATTCCATATACCGTGCTGTTTTTTCATTCTCTTCTTTTCCCCAGTTGTGCCATCCTTCGGGCCTGACACCTTCGGGTAATTCAGTATTCATAAACAAGGTCATGGCATAAGCCCTCCACGGGCGCCCCAAATACATCCTGTTTACGTCTTTGCCTACTGTAATTTTGCAGTTGTTAAATATATAACCAAACTCAATATGCTGAGATGTACTTGCCGCTGTTATATAAGAATTTTTCTTGCAATGTACCTCACAACATTCGAACCAGCATGTGGACGGGCCGAAAATGAAATCGGTAGTTCCCTCGATGTAACAGTCCTCAAAATAGATACGGGCAGCTTCTTTCCCTGTATATATCGTATCCTGATGACCTAAAAAACGGCATTTGCGGAATATGATGCGATCCCCCTCTACATGCAATGCTACAGCCTGACCCAATGGAAGCGAGGAATTTTCGATGGTCAGGTTTTCCATGCAGATGTCATTGCCGCGTATAAGGAATGTATAAGTCCTGAATGTCCCCATCTTGTTGATGTTGGCATGGTCGTCAAAGTTGACGACCGTGTTTTCGATGCTTTGTCCTATTATCCTCAAATTGCATATATGAGTCGGTATTTCCACCTTCTCTTTATACACTCCGTCCATAATAAATATAGTGGTTATTCCTGCCGAATTGAAGGCTCTGACAGATTCTACGGCTTCTTGCAGGTTTCTGTAATCGCCCCTGCCGTTGCGGTCGACAACAATATCGTATTTCAGGGAATCCTGCCCGAATGTTGACAGGTATAAAAGTAGGAGGAGAACTAACAGATGAAATTTGTTTAAAGACATGGCATCAAATTATGTTTTTATTCTTTAGGTAATTTGGTTTAATGATAAACTTTTACAAGTATAATACAATATTAATATGATTTGGTTTTATTTCATGATGATAATTTGGAATTTATAGAGTGTTAAATTGGAATTAACAAAACATAATACAGAGCAAGTTTTTCAGGCTAAAAGGTCAAAGAATAAATCCTTTGGCATTAATTCCGGCTTGAAAGCCAAGGTTTTATTTTCCTACATTGACAGGGTTTGAGAAAATTTATCAAATAATTTGAAAATAAAAGATACCGCCTGTAAAACTAAGAATGAAGATGTTTAAAATAAGATACATTCTTTGTGGATATACTTTTATCTGTACGGTTATACCGCTTTTTAATAAACGCTTCCAGGTGCAGGTAAACATCCTTGTATTTCTGGTATGTTGAATTCGACCTCAACCCGGCATCGAGCATTTTCTTAAAATCGTCATTGTGCTG
>NZ_BAAHWU010000039.1:0-28822 GCF_054601275.1 Dysgonomonas reticulitermitis
TTCTTGATTTTATATTTATCTTTGATCTGGGTTATCGGTGAGGTACTCATATATCTACTTTTTTGAATTTGCAAATACAAAAATACACCTGTAACCCTTCTTTTACAATACCGTTGCAACAAAGTCATTTAAACCCCATAATTCAATCCCATCCTGTAGGTTGTTTAATATTAGGATTAGCTGTGATCTCTCTTTGAGGCAATGGCCATACATTATGCTTAGGAGCTTCAAAGTTACGTTCTTCAACAACGACAAAACTCTGCGTATCAGGATTCCAAGCGCCTTCTACTCTACCGCGCATCGTTTGTACTCCAATATCCCATCTGCGTATATCCCAATAACGTACTCCTTCAAAAGCTAATTCGACGCGCCGTTCTCTACGATATAGTTCTCTTACCTTTTCCTGGGTATTATATATTGCTTTATCCATAGCAGGCATACCCGCGCGCTCTCTTATCTGGTTAATGTATTTCTCTACATCAGGGTCTTGCCAGTTCCCCGTTTCAATCAGGCATTCGACATACGAAAGCAATACTTCCGCATAACGGATAATCACAAAATCAAGCCTCCCTGCCCATGGTTCCGCTCTATCTTGTTCATCCGCGAATTTCTTCAGCCCATATCCCGAACGCGAAGCTCCCGGTTTTCCTACAGCGTCACTGCTTGAGGCATTAAAGGGCAGGTATGTATAACCTGAAATAGAGGTATTATCTCCCGGCAACAGAATAGTAGCATATAAACGGGGATCCCTCGGTTTATACAGCGGATTTTTTTCATATTCTTGTCTTTCAGCCGATGACAAAGATTGGATGGTTTGTCCATCAATAGTTTCGAATTCGTCAACAATAGATTTTATCGGATTTGTAGCTCCCTGACCGGTCAGAGTTGTAGACATCGACCTAAACCAAAATTCTGCCAGTCCCTCTCTCGTAAACAAAATACGTTCTGGGTTTTGCCTTCCTCTATAACGGAATAAATCCCTGAAGTTCTTGCCCTTATCACCATCTGTGGCGTCAGAATAATAGAGTTCGAATCTTCTGGAGCTAATTAGTTGGAATGCTGCGTCTTTAGCCTGACCATATTGTTTATATTGCAAATTTACTTGCATTTTTAACGCTAAGGCTATTGATCTGGACATTCTGTCCGAACGACGGCCTTCATCCCAAATGAATTCTGTATCAGTCGAATTAATCACATCATCAAATTCTTTATTTAAGAAATCCAGGCATTCTTGTACTGTGTTTCTTGGAAGATAAATTTCATCAGGAGCCAAAACCCGATCCGCAATAGGAATACCGTTTGTACCTCCGTAATAATATAATAATTGCATGTGATACCATGCTCTCCATACCCTTGTCTCGGCTTTGTACCTGCGTTTTTCCGCCTGATCGGTAAAGTATGCCCTATCGATATTTTCCAGCAATCTGTTGCATCTCCTTATCATCCTGTAATATTCTTGAAATATCATATCAATGTAACCACCGGTGGTCGGAGTATGCGAGCCGTTACCTATTTCCACAATCTCAGATCTGAAATTCGCCGAATGATACATATTATCGCTCATTCCTTCCATGTGCACAATACCCATATACGGCTCTGTATAGTGATAGGTTCCATGCGGGAATCTTTTTAATTGCCCGTATGCGTTCGCAACCTCGGTGATCGTAGTCCAATACTGATCGTCGCCAATGGCTGTGGGATGATCCCTTTCCAAAAAATCCGAACAACTACTTTGGGCAAGAAGCATGATTAACAATAGTATGCTTTTATATAAATTTTTCATTATTGATTTCATTTTACTTAAATATTATGATTATACATATTAAAAGCTCAGACTCAGTCCCGCAGAATAAGTTCTCAATAATGGATATGAAGTAACCGATCCTTTTCCTTCCGGGTCTATCAAATTATCTTTCGAGAATGTAAATGGATTTTGAGCATTTACATATACCCTGATTTTTGAGATACCTGCTTTTCTTAAAGACACTTGATCAAAAGTATAGCCAAGCTGTATGTATTTCACGCGGCAGAAACTGGCGTTGAACGTCCAATAATCGGATGGATGATGATTATTTCCGTATGAAGATAATGGCATCAATTTCGGGTATCTTGCCCCGGTGTTTTGCGGCGTCCAATAGTCGGTTTGTACAGTCAACGGTGTGGATCCGTCGCCTTCTATGGCTAATCCATTCGAATATGTCCCGCTGTAATACGCGTCTACCCCTGCCACACCCTGAAACAGAACTTCCAAACTCCATTTTTTATAATCAAGGTTGATATTGGCGAAATAATTAACATCCGGCTCGCGGTTTCCTTTTACCACACGGTCTTCAAGCGTTATTTCACCATCGTTGTCCTGATCCACATACCGTATATCTCCGGGTTGTTGATTTGGAAAAACGGAGACGCCCTGTTTAGGTATCCACTTTCCGTTACTTCCGAGGGTGAAATCACTTTCTTGTAATAAACCTCTTGTTTCATACAGATAATCGCTGTTTATGGGATAACCTACTTTTTGTATAGTGGAGCCGTTATCGTATGGTTGGCCAAAAAGGCTCAATATTTTATTTTTATTTTGGGACAAACCGGCATGCACACTGAAACCAAAATCTTTATATTGCTTACCATAATTCATATCAAGTTCCCATCCCCTGTTCCTTACGTTTCCGGAGTTGATATAGGAGGATTCAATTCCACCTATCCATGAAAGCGGCGGTAAAATAATCATATCCTTGGTTTCCTTGTTATAATAATCAAATGATAATGAAAAGTCTTTGAGCAGTGTTATATCAGTACCTATGTTAAACATGTGAATTGTTTCCCATGTGATATTAGGATTACCGTAAACCGTTTCATTACCGTTACCGGCGTTGACTAACGACTGGTATCTGTATAAGCCGATGTTTTCATTCCCGAGAAGCCCGTAAGAAGTGCGTATTTTGAAATTGTCGAAAAAAGTCAATGGTTTCATAAACTTCTCGTTGTGAACATTCCAACCTGCGGCTATCGAAGGAAAATATCCGTACTTATGACGTTCACCGAAGCGGGACGAGCCGTCTGCGCGTATGGTAAATTCCAATAAGTAACGGCTGTCGAATGTATAATTGGCTTTAGCATAAAACGAGCGTAACGCGTATTGGTCAAAATCCCCCGTATTTGTAAGCTCCTGATTATATCCCCCGATAGCGAACAACCTGTGTGCACCGGCTTCATAAAGATAATCCAGTGTTCCTCCCAGATAATAATAGCTGCTTCTTGATTTGCTGGCGTTATTAATCGCGTTCCATGTGTAAATCAATGCGTCGGAATTATAATCAAAGAAATTATAGGACCTGCGTCTTTCATTTTTCGCGGCGCTACTTACCTGGTATGAATATTGACCTCTTAGGTTTAGATCTTTCGCTATAATCCAGTGAGGTTGAATATTGATGCTGACATTATCTTCCAGTTCTTCCATGTGTCCGCCTCTTTCGATTAAGGCCACAGGGTTTCTCATTTCCATTCTGTTGCCATAATAGACAATATTACTACCGTCTTTCATTGGATACTTGCCCACAATATTAGGAGGGGTAGAGAACATCAGGTCTAATATTTTGCCGGAATACTCGTCAGCCCTGTACATGGCTTCGTCGCGTTCGCGTCTGTACGAGTTAAAATCCATATTTACACTAAGGTTTTCAGCTAAATTCACAGATGTATTGGCGCGTATATTCAACCTGTTGAAATTAGTGTTTTCAATCAACCCCTGTTGATCCTGATAGTTGACCGTCAGAGCAAAACGCGCGACACTACTACCTCCTGAAACCGATACGGAATGACTTTGAATAGATCCGTCTTTATATATTGTCTTAGTCCAGTCGGTACTCGGATATCCTATAGGGTCTGATCCCTGACGTGTGGTTGTGATAGCTTCTTGAGTATAAAGAGCGGCTCCTCCGTTATTTATATTGGCTACGTTGGCCATCTCCATATAGGTTGCCGCATCGACGAATTTTGGCAAATAAGTTGCTTTTTGCACGCCATAGTAGCCATTATATGAAACCATTACTCTACCCGCTTTACCGCGTTTAGTCTTTACAACCACAACTCCATTGGCTGCCCGGGCTCCATATATCGCGGCGGCGGCGGCATCCTTCAGTATCGTCACATTTTCAATAGTCGTCGGATCCAGATTGTTCAGATCCATCGGAATGCCGTCTACTAAAACAAGAGGGTTGCTTACTCCATTTATAGTTGCTATACCTCTTATCTTCAGTTCGGCGGCGTCAGCTCCGGGCATACCCGAACCTTGTGTGGCGGTCAAACCTGTGATTCCTCCTTGCAAAGCTTGGGAGACTGACAGTATAGGTTTATTCTCCAGATTGCGTGAAAGGTCCAGCGTCGAAATAGATGAAACAGTATTAAGTTTTCTCTCTTCTGTCATACCTGTTACAACTATTTCATTCAACGCTGCGACTTCTTCTTTTAGTGATACATTCAAATTTGTCATTTCACGGCTGATTACAATTTTGTAAGGACGGAATCCGATAAAGCTGAATACCAATATATCTCCTTTATTAACTGTGATCTTAAAATATCCATTTTCATCGCTCATAACAGCATTGGTGGATTTTTCTACAGCGACACTTACTCCAGGCAAAGCGACAGGTGGCTCGCGGTCTTCGAATATACGCCCTTGAACAGTTATTTTTTCTATTTTTTCAGAAATATTATTATTTTTATTTACATGAGCCGAAGCTCCTGATTGTGCAATAGAGTAATTACACACAAATAAGAGTATAAAGACTAAATAAAATCGTGATATTTTCATATTCTTCTTTTTTAAAATAAGTTTTTTCATGGCTTTTCGCTATTACATTTCATTAGAATTTGGGTTTAACATAATTTTTAGTTTTTCATAAGCATTTGTAATATTAGTTTTATACATAATTTCGTAATATTAGGCAATATTAAGGAAAATAAAGCTTATTTGATGTTCAAAATTGATTCGATTTTTTCTGTTTTTCGACAAAAACTATTTTTTCAATATAAGACAGGGGCTTTTTACTCTAAAATGAACAGGCAACCACTTCCTCCCTTTAGTTCCTTCACATAGGTATTTATATTATTTTCTGCTTTTGCAGGAGATAACACTTCCTTTAATCCACTTTCCTGATTTATATAGTATAGTTTCTTAGTTACTATATCTGACATGTTAATTGAAAAGTTTACTTTTTGAGTAAGAGTCTCTGCTAATTCATGATTAGGCGAGGTAAGAGCATTTGTAACCATAAAACATTGCACGTCAAGATGTGTAAAGAAACCGGGGTCACCTTTCTCTTCTTCCGGAATAATGTCATAAAAGCCTACATACAAATCTGCGCTTTTACCGGGTTCAGCCACTAATTCAGCGCCGATACTATTTAAAAACATTTTATTTGGCAAAAAATCACCTAATCTGGATGGTTTACCTTCTTTGTATGAATTGTCTCCGCTTACATAACGGACGTCTCTTGTTTTTAGCCGTACCAGATAATCGCTAATGAATTTGCTTTCTTCGTTACATTTATTGGTCCATTGCATATATTTAGTAGAGTTTCCCGGCATACCTCTTTGAAGAAGCAAGGCCCAATCTGTCGGATGCGTCTGCCCATCTATTTCATTTCCCTGAAGATAACGGAACCAGTTTAACCACTTTCCTCCCATAGTCCATGTCAGATAGTAATAAAGCCGGAGTTGTGATTCGGTGAGTTTATATACGCCGTCTATAGCAAATCCTTGTATATATTGTCCGAATGCAATTCCACCGGTTCCTTCCAGAGCCAAATTACGATACATCATCAAATGATTTGCCATATCTTTAGCTCCTTTATAATCGAGTGGCTTTTTGTGGTCGAAATAATACCAGTCGTATGTAAGTAAATCGGGCTTAGCGTCCTTTACATAATCGCGTAATTCATTTTCAGTCCATTGTCCCGGGTATTGGTTATTGTGTATTAAAACGTCCGGGTAATGTTTTCTGGCTACACCGTACCATTCTTTCAGATAATTGACAATTTCTCCGGAATAATGCTCCTCATCGCCAAAACAGACGCTTACCAGAGTGCCCAAATATTTTTTTTGTTCGGATGTTAAAAATCCCACTTTCTTTTCGTTATCTGTTGGCGCTTTCTTTAATTGGTCAGCATGTGGAGCTTTAGCTATCGACCATTGACTATTCGGAAGATCCTTAAAAAACGAAGGGTTAAATAAAGGTGGCCCAAAGAAAGTCGGTGCTGTAAATCCGGTTTGCGCCCAATCGGATGACAACATTTTATAAGCGGGCTGCTCTGTTTTTTGCCCTAATTCTAAATTCTCTGTTGCTACCCAACATTGAATTTGTAGGCCATGTTTAATCAATATCCTGTTTGCCCTAAAAGGTTCCGGCATTGCGGATTCTTGTTCCGGATCAGGAACGGGAACGATTGATTCAGTACTACTTTTGTCTGAACACGATAATTGATAAAATGGCAAAAACAAAAATAGTGGAAGGATTAGATATGTTAGTGCTTTTCTATGATTCATAACTTTTCTTTTTGTATTAGATAACAGATGCAAAAGAATGAAACATTCCGCTATATTATGTTTAAAATTCAACTATCTATTTCCATTTTTGCACAAAAAACATTTTTGAAATTATTTATATGAGTTCTTTTGCCGAGATGTTTCTATATTCCGGTATTTGATGAATGATCTTTCTTCTCAAAAAGATCATTACGATACAGTGAAGGCGTGGTTCCGTAAATTTTCTTAAATACTGTACTGAAATACCGTTGATTAGTAAACCCTGTCTTTTCAGAAATGTCTTGTATCGACAGGCTCTTATTTGATAAAAGTTGTACAGCTCTCATCATTCTGAATTTATTAATATATTCTCCAATGCTTATATCAGTCAGAAGTTTTAGTTTTGTATTAAGGGCTGAACGGCTCATTGCCATATTCCGGGAAATAAAATTTACATCCAGTCGTGGGTCTTCAATAGTTTCATTGATTATAGCATTTAATCTTGTAATAAATTGCTCATCAGCATTGCTTATTGTTTCTTCTTTAGGAGATAATATGCAATGCTGCTTGTATTTCTGCTTAATATATTCGCAATTCATTAATTGATTTCTAAGTATTATCAGTAAGAAATCAACATCAAAAGGTTTTGGAATATACATATCAGCACCCAATTTGTATCCTTGTTTGGTATTCTCAGAATCAGTCCATGCTGTAAGCAGTATAATGGGGATATGGCTTATTTTGAGATTACTTTTAACCTGTTTGCAAAATTCGAATCCATTCATTTTAGGCATCAGCACATCACTTACTATAATATCGGGTAAATTATGAAGGGCTATATGCAAAGCCTTTTCGCCATCTTCGGCCACATATACATGTTTGAAATGTTCCCTTAGCGTATTTTTGAGATAAGTTCTTAATTCGGGCTCATCCTCCACGATCAAAACAGAATATTTATTTATGGTGAAATTTTCATCATTTACATTTTTAATTTTATCACTCATAAACAATTCATTTAAAAATGATCCGGGTATGATATGAGTAATCTGATTCTCTAATGGTAAATCATAAAAAAATGTTGCTCCTTTTTTTTCATTATTGAATGCTCCAATCTTGCCTCCATGCATTTCCACAAGTATTTTGGAATAGGACAAGCCTATACCTGTACCTTTATATCCGTGGTCACCCTGATAGAAACGAGTAAAGAGATTTGAGATATCACTTTCGCTCAATCCGATACCCTCATCCGATACAGACACTCGAAAATATGCACCTCTGACAGATGTAGAAATAGTGATAGCTGTATCTTGTCCACTAAATTTTATGGCATTCATTAATAGATTAGATAAAACTATTTCACATTTGTCAGAATCAAAAGGTACTTCACACTCTGTAGGGAATAGGGAAAATTGCAATATTATCCCATTAATTTCCAACTCATTTTCAAAATGAATTGCTATGCTTTTAATCCATTCATTTAAATTATTTTTACTGATATTAACCCTTTCTCCTCCCATTTCCATCTTATGTACATCCAGAGTCATATTAATTATCTGTTTTATACGATAGACTTGGCTCAATATACTGTTCAATATTTTATTATAACTCTCATTCTGTATACTTCCTGAACTTAAAAGTTGCTTCAAAGGTGAAAAGACCAGAGTCAGAGGAGTCCGCAATTCGTGGCTTATGTTGATAAGAAAACGAACCTTTTCTTCATATGTTTTCTGTTCGTGTTCTTTCATTGCCCAAGCCATTTTTCTTTCTTTATTTTTTATTGTATACCAGACTGATAGCCCCACGAAAATCAATATAAATAACAGGGAAATAAGGCTAAACCATGTTGTTTTCCACCAGGGAGGAATCACTTTAATTGCGAATAACTGTACAGGTTCGCTCCAGTCTCCATTATTCTTCATACAAGATACTGCTATAGAATAATCTCCTGTTGCAAGAGACGAAAATGATATGGTATTGTTCATTACCTCTATTATCTCTATTACCTCTTCTTGTTCTCCTTTTATATAGAACCGGAACATTTTTTTGCACATCAGGTCGCTCTCTTTTATCATTACTTTTGCGCTCAGAGATGTGTAATCCCACGGAACAGAGATAGTATTATAGCCATCCGTTTTTTCTAAACCAACAGAGGCTCCATCCAGTAATATATCTAACAAAGTAATAGTAAAGGTTTTATTTTCGGAAAAAGAGAAATTATTCTCTATATATAGTAACCCTTTGGTTCCCGCAATGAATATATCACCCAATGAACTTAGTAAAGTTGAAGTTGATATATATTCATTTGGAGAGACCCCATCAGCTTCTCCCACCAATATAACTTTATCCTGTACAGGATCATATATATACATGGCATTATGGGTACCCACCCATAACCGTCCTGATTTGTCGAAAGCCAGAGCGGTAGATCCAACTAACAACTCATTTTCAATACGTTTTAGTTGCCTCTGAATGAGATTATAACTATAGAGTCCCATTGTAGTTCCGATCCAAAAATTACCTTTTGTATCTATACATACATTAAGGATCGTACCGATAGAACCGTCTGAAGAGTAAATTTTATTTATTTTATTCTGAATATGATCAATTTCATAAATTCCATATGGATTCCGCAAATAGCTTACATATCGGTTGCCCTGAATCAGGTTGAGTGAAACGAACCCGGAAGTATTACCCTCTATATCTGTTACAGGCTCCAGCTCTTTTTTTGATTGGTTATATAACCAAACATTATCTGTATATAAATAAAGATTCTCACTGTCTATTTTGTTAATATTTACAGATTTACCAGACCGGAACAAAGTTTTGCGCATATCTTCGTCCATTATCGTATATTCACGAAGAGTTCCATTTTTTTTATTAAAAAGATATAGGCCATCATCAAAAATAGATAATAAAAGTTCGTTTTTATTATGTCGGGTTATAGATACAACTTTTGAGTTGTAAGTCGACGGATAATGTTGGAAAAGATTGGTTTTTGGATCGAAACGGTTAATCCCTCCACCATCTGTACCTAACCAGATAAAGTTATCATTATCTTCAAATATTGTATTTACAGTCTTATCACTCAATCCATAATTCGAATTGAAAGGAATATCCTTATAGGTTTTTATAAAGATTTCTTTCATACCTATCAGCCCTCCTCTTATACTTCCTATCCATACATTATTTCCAGGGTCATTGTAAAGGCACATCAGTGAATTTTCGGGTAGTGAATGCACTTCACCAGGCATGTGCATCATACCCTGTACTTGGCCTGTGTGTAAATTGTAGATATTGAGCCCTCCACCATCTGTTGCTATCCACAATTCATCCTTGCGTTGTATGATTCCTTTGACAACATTATTATTGAGAATATTTTTAGTTGAGAAATGCTTTTCTATTTTTCCTTCTTTGTTATAACAAATTAATCCTTCTCCATAAAGTGAAATCCAAATAGAACCGAATGAATCGATAAACATGGTTGTTATATTTTTATAAGGTATATAAGCAAAGCGTGTAAGCTTTCCGGAGGCAATATTATAACTCCAGACACCGTCATATCGAGAGGAAAGTAAAATCGTTTTCTTTTCCTTGTCGTATATACAACAGTTATCCACATAAACAGAAGAACCATCCTCTATTATAAATGGCAGTAGAGAAATAGATTCATCTGAATAGCTGTATTTATAGGCTTTATTACTTGCGAAGAAAATTACGCCATCGTCAACTAAAAGGGAACAGCGTGCAACGATATAGGAGGCCTCAAATAAAATATGTTTAAAACAATTATTGTGCCTGTCATATAAAGCAATTCCATCCGAAGTTCCAATCCAAAGATTTTGGTTATCATCCTCCGTGAGGAAAATAATTTCATTGGAAGGGAGGGATTGGTTATTATTATTTTCGTAATAAAAATTACGCATCTGCTCTCCATCGTAACAGTTCAACCCAAATCTGGTTCCGATCCATATTATTCCCTTGTGATCTCTTACTATGCACGCTACTGTTGATTGGGATAAGCCATCTTCCAGTGAGATCTGTTTGAAATAGTAGCCAGAAAAAGCTGAAACTTGGAAATTCACAATCCAAATTAATCCCAAAAATAAAAAACAAAATAACTTCTTCATTGAGGTATTCTAATGAATTGTATATACAAATATATTTACATTTCTCAAAATAATAAGTAGTTCAACAAAATTAATTTAAATAGACATTATATTCAATAAAGTTATATATGGTTCAAAATCAGTGAAATTGAAATTCTGAAATTATGCAGACCGCAAGCAATAAGCATGACTAAATCGTCAAAGCCAAACTTGCGGCATCTGAGACGCTCTTTGACTGTTGCGACATTTTTTGACTTCGCCGATGGCATGTTCAACAAGAATGCGAAAGCTGGATATTTGCCATAAGTGGTCGGAAGAAATTTCGATCACTTTTTTATCTACGTTTTAAAGAAAATGGAAGGGTCTCCCCCACATTCCACGACAATCATTGATATCATCAGATTTCTGATTTCGATAGTAAATCTTCGTTTAGCTGTTTTATAACCAATATTATTGGCATGTTTGTATATCAAGATAAGCATTGCAACAATCAAAGTCATATACAGCATTACTTCTATTCCATTTTTGTTTAAAGAAACAAGATGGCTGGTATTAAGTTTTTATGTGTAGATATAAGTAGTCTCCGTTATCGACACAGGCTGTGAAATATATGAAATGCAGGCCAGCCGCCTGCCGGAAGAACCCCAAAAGCCTGAGCCGGAACAGTTCGCATCGGAAGCGGAATACCGGGAAGCGGAAGCCGGATACGAATCGAGGCTGCAACAGTACCGGGCCAGTTTCGCGCAAATAGAGGAAATGGTCGAACAGGGAAAAGCGCAGCTTTTAGTCGATGTCAGCAGGCACAGGCCGGAGCTCTGCTACCGGGTTATCCCCGAAGCGGAAACAAGCCTTCATAAGAATGAAGAAGATACCGTTGAAAAGCTCCGCAGGCAGGATATACGCAACAAGGAGATAGCTATCGAAAAAGGCGTGGAGGAAGTAAAGCGCTATGTAAAAGAAAGCGTTATTCCCGCGAAGGACTTTTCACCGCGCGAGCAGGAACTGCTTTACTTTATCATGTTGGCCTTCCTGCGCAAAGAGAATTACGGGATATTCGGCATTGAAGACAGGCAGGCAATGACAGACGAGGAGAAGCTGGAACTGGTAGCCTTCCGGTCTATAGAGCAGGAGAACGTTATCCGGCGTGACTTTATTATCCATGCCCTTTCACAGGCTTCCGGCGACTGCCTGAAATCCAGGCTGCTGCTCGAATTCGTGGCGATGCATTTCCCGAACAAGGTTACCGGGATAAAGCAGCAGTGCAATGAAGCCTACCGGAAAAAGCATGAGCGGATAGAGGAAAGAATCTTACAGTTGCAGCCGTATAATAGTCAAGGCACGGAAGACGCAGACGCACCAGAACCGGAAACGTTCGACAATCCGGATATGGACGATATACCGTTGTACCCCGGACTGCCCGAACAGGCTCAAATCGGTGAAGTACCGGACGATGACGGTGAAATCATGGAAGCGGAATATGAGGAAGCTGCCGCCTGATACTACTGCCTTATCCTGAAAAATACCCTGCGACAGCAAAAGAAACTGTGTGCAGGGTATTTTCGTAAATAAGGGATTATCTGATTGCCAAATTCATGGTTTTTCCATACCTTTGGCAGGATAAAATGAGTTATTTGTCGTCATGCAAAACACAGCAGGCCAGTGCGTTAACAACGTTACTTGTTCGTTACCTGTTTTTATATAAATATTGTGTTTCAGTTAGTTAGATGGGGATATTACTTTTAACTAAAAAGTGACAAACTACTACAGTTAGCAGTAGTCAGTAGTCGGTAGTCAGTAGTCAGTAGTGAGCGCTCAGAACTTAAAACTCATAACTTTTTAACTCCTGCTTTTCGTTTTAACTAAAAAGTAACAAACCTCTACAGTCAATTAGCCATTAGCTGTTAGCCGTTAGCCCTTGCTCGCGCGGCTACCCCCTCTTTGTCATCCTGACCGCAGGGAAGGATCCCGACCTCCGAGAAACAGGAGATGCTTCCTGTCGTCAGCATGACAAACCAGAATTTAACTAAAAAGTAACAAACTTCTACAGTAAACAGTAGTCAACAGTTATCAGTCATCAGTCATCAGTGAACAACTTGTACCTTGTACCTCGTATCTCGTCTACTCGTATCTTTTTAACTAAAAAGTAACAAACTTCTACCTTTAATTAGCCATTAGCTGTTAGCCGTTAGCTTATAGCCTTTGCCGCTTTGCGCCATTGTTGACTGTTGACTGTTACTGTCGCTTCGCGCCATTTTCAAATTATCAAATTCGCTAATTATCAAATTATCACTACATCTATAGATAAAACTAACGCCGGACAATGTTTCATTTTTAATTCTTCACTTTTTTTGTTGCCTTGTCAGGTGAATCGATTATTTGAAAATGTAAAATCTATATTCCTTTAACATATATTCCAATTTGTTTTTATAAAAACCGACAAGGAATTTTTCTATCTTCGTTCTCTGAATATTAAGAAACTGTTTAAATTTTATTCGTTCCGATTTTCAGAACTATTTTCAGAATGATTTTTTCTTTTCTGAAGAGCGAATAGCGGGCTATTCAAGCTGAAGAAAGGGAAAAATCAGATAAAAAGAGACTGAAAATGAACGAAAAAAGAGCTATAATAAAATGTTTTGGTAAAATTTAAACAGGTTCTAAGTTAATATAGAGTTTATTTATGAGAAAATATAAGAATCTGCTTTTTTATATAATAGCTATAGGCTCTTTTGCCTTGATATTATTTATTATACTTCAGTTGGGTAAAGCTAACTTGGAAACCGGGCGTACCATATCCGAACAAGTTTCGGGAGAAACAGCATGGGGCGATTTCAGAAATAGTTTGTTGCATAATATTGCTGTACCGTTTGCTATACTAATGTTACAGATAATTGTGATAATGCTGGTAGTGAAAGTTTTCAATTGGGTATGTAAGAAAATCGGCCAAACTTCTGTTATAGGTGAGATCGCTGCCGGTATAATCTTAGGCCCTTCTCTTTTAGGCCTGTATTTCCCTGAAATATCGCATTTTCTATTTCCTGTATCTTCATTGGTGAATATTAATCTGTTAAGTCAAATAGGGCTTATCCTTTTTATGTTCATTGTTGGTATGGAATTGAATCTGAATGTTTTAAAGAACAGGGCGCATAGTGCAGTGATAATAAGCCATGCCAGTATTATTTTCCCTTTCACTTTGGGCGCTTTACTCGCATACTTTATATATGAAGATTTTACGCATGCACACTCCGGTTTTATTCCTTTTGCCCTCTTTATGGGAATAGCTATGAGTATAACGGCCTTTCCTGTATTGGCTCGTATTGTACACGAGAAGGGGATTAACAAGACATTGGTAGGACCGATGGTTATTACCTGTGCCGCCATTGATGACCTTACTGCCTGGTGCTTGCTTGCTGCTGTAATTGCTATTGCTAAGGCCGGGGATTTTACAAGTTCTTTGTATGTAATATTCATGGCTGTCGTATATGTGATTATTATGTTCAAGGTTGTGCGTCCTATACTAAAGAATATGGCAGATAATCATCACACTAAAGGGATGACTAAATCGGTGATGGGAGGATTCGTTCTAGTGTTGTTCCTTTCGGCTTATACAACAGAGGCTATTGGCATTCATGCTCTATTTGGCGCTTTCTTGGCCGGAGTGATAATGCCTTCAAATATTCGTTTGCGAAATCTTTTGACAGAAAGAATAGAATACATAACCTTGATCATATTATTACCGCTTTTCTTTGTTTTCACAGGACTGAGAACTGAAATAGGATTGTTGAATAGTTCGCACCTTTGGCTCATATGTTTTGTTGTAATTGCTGTAGCAGTAACAGGTAAATTTTTGGGAAGTGCTGTGGCTGCACGTTTTGTCGGACAAAGCTGGAAAGATAGTTTGATAATAGGAGCTCTGATGAATACCAGGGGATTGATGGAACTGGTTGTGTTGAATATCGGGCTAGACCTGGGGATATTGACTCCGGAACTATTTGCTATGATGGTTATTATGGCCTTGGTAACTACATTTATGACATCTCCTTCTTTAAATATTCTAGATAAAATATTTAAGAAAAAGCATAATGAAGCAGAGTTGTTGGAGCAGAAGAAATTTAAAGTTCTTATACCATTTGCCAGTTCGGAGACAGGTAGAAAGCTACTGCTGTTGGCGAATTATCTGGTAAAGAAAAGGCAATCTCAATCTGAAGTTACATTGCTCCATTTATCGGAAGGGAATCCCATGCATCAATATGATATCGATCAGGAAGAACAAAGAATATTTCTCCCGGTTCAGGAAGAAGCCCATTCTTTACAACAGGATATACACACTATGTTCGAGGTTACGAATAACTTTCAAAGTAGTATTATTAAAATTGCAAATAAAGGCGAATATGATTTCTTGTTAGTAGGAAATAAAGGATATACATATACGTATTCAGATGGACTTTTTGGGCGTTTTTCTAATAGCCTGAGCTATATTCCCGACTATATATTGTCGATAGTACAGAATCAGATAAAGAAGAAAGGAACCTTTGACGCACCGTTCGATGATCGTACCCGTTCCATAATATCGAAGACAAATATGTCAGTTGGCATATTTATTGATAAGGGATTAATAAGTATGAGAAATATTTTTGTTCCCATATTTGACGAAGAAGATATTTTTGTGGGTGAATTTATGGAAAGATTGGCTGAGAATTCTTATGTGAGAATTACTTTGTGGGATCATATAGGCTTATCAGAGAAGTCGATAGAGTTTGTGAAATCGGTTAAAGCCATAAAATCTGTAAATCCTTATCTCTTCCAGCTATGGAACAATAATATTCCGATCGATAGTGACATACTTAAGAAACAAGATTTAATATTGATTAGCCTCAATAGCTGGAAAGAATTGGATGCTAAAAAACCTAATTTGTTAAGAGAGGCGCCTTCCACACTTATCCTCACTAATTAGAGAAGAGCGTAGAATTATTAAAAACAAACAAAATGAATAGTCGCGATATAATAGCCCTGAAAAAAGATATATTTCTTTATCTGTCAAAAAGGCAGTTAAAAGATGCCTTTCAGTCACTCACTAAATTGACAAAGAATATGAATGATTGGAAGGTTTCAGAGACCTTGGGAGAGTTAGAGACCAATTATAAGTTTATGCTCCATTACATGTTTGAGGGAGTAGACGATCCTGAACGGGAAAATGTATATCGTAATTTGTTGCGATCCCTTTACGAATTAACGGATGACTCAGCGGATGAGCTCCTAAAAGTAGAATCACCAAATATATTTTATGAAAAGTACAGGGTTAATACCCTGAAGAATAAGGCAATTCGTGATTATGAGGGGCAATTGAAAGATATTGCAGGCTCTATATCTCTTTTTGATTTGTTGGAAGATGGTGATGAGAAAACCACCAAAAAGCGGGAGTTAGCTGTAAGGCGCGAACGTATAGCCTCGGATATGTTTAATGCAACTTTTGTATCACCCCGCACAGATGAAATTGAATTAACTAATTATCTTTCTTTTGTAAACAACATAGAATTGTCGTTGAGGGAGAAATGCTTGTTTTTATCGGCTATAAATCTTAGCTTGTTTCATCGTTTCGATTCGCATAAAATACAGCTTTTGATGGATGTGGCCACTTCCGGGGATACACAACTTAGTACCAGGGCTATTGTGGGGCTTGTTGTAGTCATGCAAATGTATGATACAAGATGGTCTCTGTATCCCGAATTGCAAAGCCGGTTAGCTATAATGTCGGAAAATCAAAGTTTTCGAAAAACTGTTTTGAGGACAATTATCCAACTTATCCGTTCGCGTGAAACAGAACAGATAAGTAAAAAAATAAGAGAGGAGATCCTACCCGAAATGATGAAATTCAATAGTCTGGCCGGACGAAAATTGAACCTGGATGAACTAATGGGAGAATCAGAATTTTCGGAGAAAAATCCGGAATGGCAGAAAGAATTGGAAGAATCGGGATTAGGTAAGAAATTACAGGAATACTCGAACCTACAGATGGAAGGCGCAGATGTTTTTCATTCTACTTTTTCCGGACTGAAACATTTTCCTTTCTTTTCTGAAATGAGTAATTGGTTTATGCCTTTCGATCCGTCTTATTCAGAATTGATACCTTTATTCCCACAAGAAAAGAAGAACAGTTTACTGCAAGCCGCTATTGTGGACTCGGGGCATATGTGCAATTCAGACAAATATTCTTTCTGTCTTAGCCTGTTGCAAATATCTTCAGCCCAGCGTGAAATGATGCTTGGGCAGATGGGGGCCGAGTCGGAAGAAATAAAGCAATTACAGAAAGAAGCACAAGCCATGAACCCGGCTACTGATGACGAAGTTGCGTCAAACCAATATATTCAGGATCTGTATAGGTTCTTTAAACTTAATCCTTATCGGAGTAGCTTTTTCGATATATTTAAGCTAAACCTTAACTTCTACGACAAAAAGTCTTTAGCGCCGCTTATTTCGGATGTGGATAGCATGAGGAAGATAGCCTTTTATTGCTTTGAAAAGAATAATTTCAGCGAGGCATTGGATGTTTTTAATCGATTGATTCTTGTCGATTCCCAAAGTGACGATATTTGGCAGAAGATAGGTTATTGCAAACAGATGCTGAATAATCCGGACGGTGCACTGGACGCGTATTTGCAGGCAGATTTGTTGAAGCCTGGTAATTCATGGATATTGAAACGTATAGCCCAATTATACAGAACCCAAAAGAAACCCGGATTGTCATTAGAGTATTATCAGAAGGTTGCTAAATTGACGCCGGATAATATAGGGGTAGAACTCAATATAGGGCATTGTTATCTGGAATTAAATGATTATGAACAAGCATTGAATACTTACTTTAAGGTTGAAATGCTGGATAGTAAAGGAACAAAGGCTTGGAGACCTATCGCTTGGACTGCTTTTTTACAGAAAAAATACGAACTGGCTCAAAAATATTATAAACAAATTCTTTCGGATAAACCCACCGTTCACGACTTTTTAAATGCCGGTCATGTGGAATTGGTCGCGGGGAATAAGAAGGGTGCAGCCGATCTTTATAAACAGGCTTACTATCAGGATCATGATTTTGAATTATTCCAGATGCTTTTTGATGCGGATAAAGAAGTTTTGATCAATTACGGAGTAGAAGAAAGTATATTCCCGTTTATGTTTGACCAGATAAAATACGGAATGGATTGAAATATTCAGGGGGTGTGCCAAAAGTAAATTTCATTATCTTTTTACATACGCTACGCTCCTGTGACCGTTGGTTGTCATGTTGAACGGAGTGAAACATCTCGTTTCTCAGGGTTGAGATCCTTCGTTACACTCAGGATGACAAAGAGGGTAGCACATTGATAGTGCTGTTCTACTTTTGACACACTCTCCAAATCATATATAAATCGATTATAAATCAAAGCAATTTTCCGCTTAGGAACAAGGCCGCAATAGAAAAATAGATAATCAATCCTGTAACATCTACTAATGTTGCCACAAATGGAGCTGAGGCTGTTGCCGGATCTAACCCTATTTTTTTCAAAAGAAAGGGAATCATAGAACCCGAAAATGTACCCCATAGTACAATGAAAATAAGAGAGACCGACACGCTCAGGCCGACCCATATCCAATATTCGCCATAATCATAAAGGCCGGTTTCTTGCCAGATAAATATTCTTACGAAACCGATTATACCAAGTATAGTACCAAGGAGTAATCCCGAAAATATTTCCTTTCGCATAACATACCACCAATTTTTGAGTTTTAGTTCCCCAAGGGCTAATGCGCGGATAATGAGACTGGCAGCCTGTGAGCCTGAGTTTCCCCCGCTCGAAATAATCAGTGGAACGAACAATGCCAGAACTACGGCTTTCTCTATTTCCTCCTCGAAATGTCCCATGGCGGATGCCGTGAGCATCTCTCCCAGAAAAAGAACAACGAGCCATCCGGCACGTTTTTTTACCATGTCGGGCAATGATGTTTTAGTATAAGATAGATCCAGTCCTTCCGTACCACCAAACTTTTGGAAGTCTTCGGTGCTTTCTTCTTCTGCCACATCCATAACGTCGTCGATGGTAACGATGCCTAGAAAAGTACCATCGGTATCCGTTACAGGCAATGCCACCCGGTCGTGATCTGAGAAAATTTTCACGGCTACCTCCTGATCGTCAAATGCATTGAGAGAGACAACACGGTCATCACTGATTTCGGCAACTTTTTGTTCCGGCGAAGCTAATATTATCTCCTTTATACGGATATCATCAATAAGTTTCCAATTATCGTCTACAATGTAAATGACATTTAGAGTTTCAGAATCGCGTCCAAATCTGCGGATATGATCCAATGCCTGTCCGATAGTATAATATGGTCTGATAGCGACATATTCGGGGGTCATTAGTCGTCCGATGCTATCTTTCGGATATCCGAGCAGTTTTATTGTGATTTCTCTTTCTTCTTCCGATAGTATCTGCATCAGCCGCTGACTTACCGTTCCGGGCAATTCTTCAAAAAAAGCTGTCCTGTCGTCGGGGTCGAGATCATTAAGAAGGTTTGTCACTTTATTGACATTGACAACCAAACCTTCAATAATATCTTCCTTCTCGTCATGAGATAGATGAGTAAAGGTTTCTTTTGCCAATTCACGCGGTAATAAACGGAAAATAATAGTTCGTTCGGACTTGGACAGGTCTGCAATAATTTCTGCTATTTGAACAGAATCGAGATTGTTAAGTTCTTGCTTTACGGTTATCCAGTCTTTGTCTTCGATTAGTTGCTGGAGGCGGATTTTGATTTCATTCATCATACAATTTCCTTGTTTTTTCTCTGCAAGGAAATCATAAATAAGCCCTTACAGAGAGTTAATACTTCTGTTTTCTGTAACTCGGATAAGGGTCTTCGTTCATAATAACAATTTTTAGTGAGTTTTATTCCGGAAAAACGCCGGATTTTTCTTAAACCGTTGCGAAAGTACTATTTTTCTTTCAAAATTCCAATAATTTATTCTTATCTAGTGAGGTGATTCTATTCCACATTATAAGATTCGACCACTATAATCCCGAAACAAGCCTTTCGTCTTGATTCCTATATTTCTTATATGTTCTTGTTTTTTCGGAGCGAAAAAAATATTACTTTTGTTGCTTAATGTATATCTTTGATTTGGAAATACTTTTGACAGTGACCTGCAAATAG
Organism: Dysgonomonas reticulitermitis; assembly: GCF_054601275.1. NCBI lineage: Bacteria > Pseudomonadati > Bacteroidota > Bacteroidia > Bacteroidales > Dysgonomonadaceae > Dysgonomonas > Dysgonomonas reticulitermitis. The sequence continues at coordinate 19,812 of NZ_BAAHWU010000039.1, forward strand.
GTAGACAGTCATGATTTCCTGATCAGTTATTACTTTGTCGATGACAGTAATGCTTCAATTCACTATCGTATAAATCATAAATATACATTAAAAATTAGAGTAATTTTTCTTACATATCTTATTGTAGAAATTAACAGGTAAACGTTGATGTCTGCGTGTTAATTCTATTCTTAGTTAAATCCTTATCCAGTAATATCTTTTCAATGTCCGGAATAGAATATATATTCTATGCTTATTGTATATTAATCAATATTTAAGCATCTGTAATATAAATATTTAACTAAAAAAAATAATTTTCGTAATATAATATATTAACAAATAAATGCTTATATTTACCTCGGTTAAAATTACATTAATTAATAAATTGTTAGACCTATGAATCTTATAGACAAGGTGAATTATGTCAGAAAAACATGTCTTGTGAGAGTGGTGACATGCCTTATAAGTTTTGTCCTTCCATTAATTGTTATGGGACAACAGACGAATGTTTCCGGTGTGATTACAGACGTGGATGGAGAACCTCTTATCGGGGCAAGTGTGGTAATAAAAGGTACCACTACAAGCGCTGTTTCCGATTTTGATGGGAAATACGCTCTTGAAGTGAAAGACGGGGCGACAGCCGTATTGATCTTTTCTTTTGTCGGCTACACGAAACAGGAGGTAGCGGTAAATAGGAGAAATATCATTAACATTGTATTAAAAGACAATTCTACGCTTGAGGAAGTGGTGGTAACGGCATTGGGCATCAAACGATCTGACAAATCGATTAGTTACAATGTGCAACAATTTTCAGGCAACGATGTTAATAAAATACAAGATGCCAACTTTGTAAACAATCTCAACGGTAAGGTCGCGGGCGTAACCATCAACAGTTCGTCGTCGGGCGCCGGAGGTGCGTCGCGCGTAGTAATGCGTGGTGTGAAATCCATCTCGGGGAACAATAATGCCTTATACGTGATTGACGGTGTGCCAATGCCCAATCTTTCGTCAGAATCACCCGATGATATTTTTGAAGGTGCGGGACAAACCGGCGATGCCATTTCCAACCTCAATTCCGATGATATAGAAAGCATATCGGTACTTACCGGCCCTTCGGCTGCCGCATTGTATGGTAGTTCTGCTTCTAACGGAGTTATTTTGGTAACAACGAAAAAAGGGAAAGAAGGCAAATTGTCCATCAATATTTCAAACAATACTACATTTTCTAATCCGCTTCTATTGCCCCGGTTTCAAAATACTTACTCACCATCGGAACAAGGCAGCTATTATAGTTGGGGCGAGAAATTAGCGACGCCTTCGAGTTATAAACCCGCCGATTTTTTCCGAACGGGGGTATATCAGTCCAATTCTATAAGTTTGTCTACCGGTACCAAGCAGAATCAAACTTATGCGTCGGCGGGATTGGTCAAATCGGAAGGAATTGTGCGCAACAATGATTATGAACGTTACAATTTTTCACTTCGCAACACTTCTACGTTTTTCAACAACAAGGTGACCATGGACGCCGGTTTTATGGCAAGTTTTGTAAACGAGCATAATATGGTTGCACAAGGGCAGTATTTTAATCCCTTAATTCCTGCATATCTATTTCCGGCGGGCGACGATTTTGAAAAAGTAAAGATATTCAAACGATATGATGCTTCGCGAAATATCCAAACACAGTTTTGGCCATACGAAGCCGGATTTTCCATGCAAAACCCATATTGGATTACCGACAACAACAATTTTATCAATAATAAAAACCGTTATATGGCAAACATATCACTCAAATATGATATTGCCGATTGGATAAACTTGACCGGGCGTGTAAAATTGGATAAGGATAACGAACAACTTGAAAAGAAATTTGACGCGGGCACCAACACACTCTTTGCTTCAGAAACCGGCTATTATTCGCTCAATGAAATAAGTAACCGTCAAATATACGGCGATGTGTTACTCAATATCAGCAAAGATCTCAATAACGGGATGTTCAATGTGATAGCAACATTGGGTTCAAGTTTTGAGGATGTAGTGTATGGGCAAAATATGTATGGCGGCAAACTTCAGGGTGTAGCCAACCTGTTCACTTACTCGAATGTGAATGTTGCTACATCGCAAGCCTCACAAACGGGATACCACAAAAACAAGCAAGCTATATTTGGCAGCGCGCAGTTGGGCTACAAAAATATGATTTATGCTGATGTTACACTCCGCAACGACTGGGTTTCAACGCTGGCAAGATCAGACTCCAAATCATTTTTATATCCTACTGTGGGGCTTTCGGGCATTATTACCGACTTGTTGGATTTTCACACTGATGCCCTGTCCTACGCTAAATTGCGCGTGTCTTACTCGGAGGTAGGTAATGAACCAAGAGAATTTTTGACTATCCCTACTTATCCTGTTACAGGCGGTATGCCGGTAACGCAAACCAGAATGCCCAATACCAAATTAGAACCCGAGCGTACCAAGTCATGGGAATTGGGTACAAACCTGGTGTTTCTCAAAAACAAGATGAAATTGAATGTTACGCTTTATAAATCAAGTACTTACAACCAGTTTTTTGAGCCTGCGTTGTCGGCTTCTTCCGGCTTTACCAGCGTGATAGTGAATGCCGGACGCGTTGATAACAAAGGTATTGAAATCATGGCAAGTTTTACCCAACCCGTTGTTTCCAATTTAGTGTGGAAAACTTTCTTTACCTATTCGCTCAATCAAAACAAAATTGTAGAGTTGTTGCCAGGATGGGTTAATCCGGTTACAGGTGAAACCATTTCTTTAAGGGAAATGGACTTGGGTGGAGGAACAGATAGCTACAAAATGACACTCAAAGAAGGCGGTTCAATGGGCGACATTTACGTTACCACGCTCAAAACGGATGAACACGGCTTCATTTATGTAGTTCCGGGCGACAATACGATTGCACCCTCCTCCAATGACGATCCCAATCACTATATTTATGCAGGCAACAGCAATCCTAAATATAATTTAGGATGGGGTAATACGTTGAGTTGGAAGGGTTTGTCGTTAGACTTCATGTTTACGGCACGCGTTGGTGGTATTGTCGTATCCAACACGCAAGCTATAATGGATGCCTATGGTATATCAAAAGCTTCTGCCGATGCGCGAGACGCAGGAGGAGTGTTAGTGAATGGATACCCCATCAATGCGCAGGACTACTATTCGGTAGTCGGCGGTGGGACATCAGGTGTGGGAGCCAACTATGTTTATAGCGCTACCAATGTGCGACTGGGCGAATTGAAACTGAGTTATGATATTCCTGTGGATAAATGGGTAAACTGGGCAAAAAATGTAAATGTTTCATTTGTGGGACGCAATCTGTTTTTCTTGTACAATAAAGCGCCTTTTGACCCTGAAATAACCGCCAATACAGGAACTTATTATCAGGGCATAGACTACTTTATGATGCCAAGTAACCGTAGTTTGGGATTTGCCGTTAAAATACAATTTTAATCATCTAAAGCATCATTATTATGAGTATCAACAATATATTTTTGCGTGGCATAAGGCTGGCCGTGTGTGGCGCAATGCTTTTTGCCGTCGCTTGCACGGGAGAGTTTGAAACCTATAACACCAACCAGCACGAGGCAACAGAGGATATGATGTCGCATGATTTCCTCAAAACAGGAGCTTTTTTTTCACAGATGCAACGGAATGTTGTGTTGTTTCAATATGGATCAGGTGATGAAGGAACTTTAAGCAGTGATTATCAAGTAGCACAGGGGCTGACATCCGATATCTATTCAGGATATATCGCTCCTACCGGTACGTGGTACAACGGCGTTCACAACGGTTCATATTCTTTTATTCCGGGCTGGATTAATAAAACTTTTGAATCCGGTTTTGTGGATGTGATGCCCGCTTGGCAATCAGTTATGGAAATTGCGAAACAACAGGAATTGCCGGAAGTCGCTGCGTTAGCCACGATAATAAAAGTGGAGGCTATGCACCGCGTCGCCGATGCCTATGGTCCCATCCCTTACTGCAATTTTGGAAGCGGGACGCTGCAAAACAATTACGATGGCTTAAATGACGTTTACACAAAGTTCTTTGTAGAATTGGACGAAGCCATTGATGTGCTTACCGCTTTTGTTAGCGGAAATCCATCCGCGACCATTCTCGAAAAATATGATATTGTGTATGGCGGCAATGCCGAACGATGGGTAAAATTCGCCAACACCCTGCGCTTGCGTTTGGCGTTGCGGTGTGTTTACGCTGACGCCGCGTTGGCGAAACAAGAAGCGGAAAAATCGATCAACAATGTGTATGGCGTGATTACTACGGTTAACGAAAGGGCGGCTGTACGGCGTTCTATAAACTTGTCTTACTACCACCCCTTATATGACATTAAAGATTTCAATGCCGGAGAGGCGCGCATGGGCGCTTCGATGGATGCTTATATGAACGGTTATAATGACCCGAGGAGGCCGGCCTATTTTACTGCCGCAAGTGATGGGGGTTTTCACGGCGTTCGTTTGGGTATTGTTGGAGCAATGACGGGATTTGTAGGACCAAAAATTTCTAACCTGAACATAGATATGGGGACTACCGAAATCGTATGGATAACGGCGGCTGAATCATACTTTTTACGTGCCGAAGGCGCGTTACGAGGCTGGGCGATGGGAGGAACCGCGCGATCTTTTTATGAAAACGGCATTAGCGTTTCGTTTGAAGAAAACGGAGTGAGCGGCGCCGCGGCATATACCGCGGGCGTAACCCCTCCTGTGGCATTTGTGGATAATAATGCAGGCGCTACCAGTTCAGCTGCGCCAAGTACAGTGACGGTCGCATGGAATGAAAACGCGGACTTTGAAACAAACTTTGAGAGGATCATTACCCAAAAGTGGATTGCAATGTATCCCGATGGACCTGAAGGATGGGCGGAATACCGACGTACAGGATATCCCAAACTCTTCCCTGTGGTTAACAACAACAGCGGCGGTACCATCAATACCGCGTTGCAAATACGCCGTATCCCTTACCCGCAATCGGAGTATAACAATAATAGCGCCGGCGTGCAAACCGGCATTGGCAAGCTAAACGGTGGCGACAATGGCGGAACCAAGTTGTGGTGGGATGCAAAATTGTAAATAATTTATAATTGATAATAATTATGAAAAGGAATTTCTATTTAATAATAAGTGTATTGTTTTTTGTGACTTTACCTTTTGTAGGCTGCGATACAGACCAAGAGGCTTTGAAACTTCAAGTGCCCAAAACGTATGATGAGCAGTATTATGCTAACTTGCGGGCTTGGAAACAAACAGACCACACATTGAGTTTTGGTTGGTATGCCGCATGGGCACCTTTGGAAGGAACTGCAGGCTATAAGGAACCCGCGTCAATGGGTGAACGTTTTCTCGGTTTGCCCGACAGTCTGGACATCGTGTCGATATGGACGGTAGGCGGCGGCATTGATGGACATGGCGGCAGCAATCCTCCAAGCGATGATCCCAATAGTTCTAATTATTCACCCATCGCGTACGCCGACTGGAAATATGTACGTGAAGTGAAAGGTACCCGGTTTGTATATACCGTAGGTCCTAAAATGGGCAGCGGCTCTACTGTTGATACCGTTATATGGAGAGACGGAAGGAAAGTTGCTTTGACTCACGACGACGACGGTATTAAACTATATGGAGACTATTTGGTGTACAAAATATTGGATAACGATGTGGATGGTTTAGACCTTGATTTTGAACCTGCCGGTGATTTTGCGCAGCAGACCGCCAATTTTACCAAATTGGTGACGCACATTGGTCAATCTATAGGACCATCATCCAGCCATCCCGACAAATTGCTTCTTATAGACTACTATAGCGCCGGAGCATCAATAAGCCCGACTCTTGAACCTTTGATTAACTACTTAATCCGTCAAGCCTATTCGCAAGGATTTACCGCGCATAACGCGGAACGCTTGCAAAGTTATTATGACCAGGTTTCTTGGTTGCCAACCAAAAAGTTTATCGTGACCGAACAGTTGAGCGTTTGGTATGAGAATGCGGGCACACCTTTTACAGAAGTGGATGGAAATACTAAAACTAACGATGGGTCACAGATGTATTCGTTGGAAGGTATGGCGCGATGGAATCCAAAACAAGGTGTAAAAGCTGGTTTTGGCGGGTTCTATTTTGACCGCGATTACTATAATCCCAAGGGACCTTATTACAATTTTAGGCGTTGTATTCAAATTGCACAAAGAGGATACTAAATAATAGAGTATCGAAAATTGATAATTGATAATGAATCGTTATATGAAAACAAAAATATTTTTATTGCCCATTTTGCTGGTGGGTGTTGTGCTGTTTAGTCCGAGATGCAGCGAAGGCAACAATTTTGACCCCAACAAAAAGGTACTGATGGTTACAGGTACCGGAAGTAATCCTGTGGTAAAGTTTTTAGTGGAAAATGTACCCTCAACCTATCCGGTTACTGTTTCGGCAAGCGACAAGGTCGCAAAGGATGTTGTAGTAACACTTGAGCACGATCCTTCCTTGGTGGAGGCATACAACGCGGCAAACAAAACTACTTATTACCCTGTTCCCGCTTCGTCCATAACACTTGACGGGACGCAGGTCGTAATCGAAGCTGGAAAAGCCTCTTCTTCTGTTGTTAACGTGCGTGTTGTGGATGATTCCAAATTTGAAGGCGTACGAATTTATTTGGTGCCTATCACAATTAAAGATTCCGGTGGCATGGATGTTTTGAAATCGTCTAAAACAATCTATCTACGTATTTCAAGGACTGTAGGTTTCCCTTCGTTAGATATTAGCAGTACAACCGGCGCGATGAACAGTAATTTTTATTTTACAGATGCACAAGCAATTCCTCGAAATAATGCTTTTACTTATGAAATAAAATTTTTAGCTAACGCTTGGAAGGCTCCAAATCTTGCCAACGGCGCTTCTATTAGTCGTTTATGTGCTTTTGAACAAATAGACGAGAGCAAGGCTATCATGTTGCGTTTTGGCGAGGCCGGCAGCAACCCCAACATATTGCAAGTAGTTAATCCTATCGGCGGCTTTTTCTGTAAGACCGAATTTGAAGCAGGGCGGTGGTATACGCTTTCATTCGTCTACAACGGTAAAGGATTAGCTGCGTATGTTGACGGCGTAAAAGATACAGAAGTTTTAGGAACAATGGATGGTAATTTCCAACGTTTTGAATTAGGAATGTCATGGGCGTCAACTTATAGGCAACGTCAGTATTTTCCGGGACGTATAGCCGAAATCCGCGTGTGGACAAAAGCCTTATCTGCCAACCAAATACAATTGGGTAATTGCGGTGTTGATCCCGGTGCAGACGGGTTGGCCGCCTACTGGAAATTAGATGAAGGCACAGGGTGGATTTTCCACGATGCGACAGGACATGGATATGACATGGACTGGTCAAATACTTGGCGCGCTCCCGGCGAAAATGATCCTGCACAAATAGATCTGAGAACGCAAGTTAAATGGGTAGAAGACAACAAAAATATATGTGTCCTGTAAATTCTATTGATCATCCAATAAAAATAAAAGACAATGAATAAATTATTGAAATATACATATATGGCGGCAGGCATCGCAATGTTTGTTGTTGCTGCCTTTACGCTGTCTTCGTGTGAGGGAGAAGTAGATTATGGCGAAGTGGTAAAGGGTTCTCCCGAGAATTTTGTTTATATCAACACTCAGACTTCCGCCAGTATTGACGTACCTAAAAACGGTGTGCAATTTAGGATTACCAATACGCCGGTGAGTTCTATTTACCTTGACTCGCCAACCACACCAAGCGGAGAGGTGAAAGTTAAATTTGTTGTGCAGTGTTCGAAAATAGCCACTTCCGACGTACACGTGCAGTTAGCATTGGACAATTCGATCACTTTGGATGGTTACTCTGCTCTGCCGGCGGGACTTACGGCATCAATGAGTAAAACAGACGTGGTTATTCGCAGTGGCGCTAACATTTCAACGGATACCGTTGTGCTTTCGCTTAATAGTAGCGACTTGAGACCTTTGAATCCGGGCAAATATTTGCTCCCCGTAGCAAAAATAGTTTCAGCAACCAATGCCTCTATGGGCGAAAATCCTTCGCGTGTATATGCTACTGTTAACGTTAATTTTACCAATTGTCAGCGAGTAACCGTTCTACCGGGAACATTAGTAAACAAAGCTGGACTCGGGTGGACAGCAACAGCAACCAATGCGTCCGGCGCCAACGTGGGGAGCAATATAGCGCAATTGGTAGATAACACTACTACCGGCAATAATTATTATAATTCCGGAGCCGGAATATCATATCCTCTAATTATTACGGTAGATACAAAACTGCCTCGTACAGTTAAGGCTTTTATGTTTTTGGGGTATAGTACGACTTATGCAATAAGCGGAGCCAACATATATACAAGCAGCGACGGCGTAACTTATACACCACAAGGGTACGTTGCATTGACTACGGCGACAACGCAATATGTCAGCTTTTATGAGCCTGTGGTAAACTGTCGATTCATAAAAGTGGAATGTTTGACTGGTACTACACAAATTGTGATGCGTGAATTCCAACTTTACCAATAGTAATTAAAATTTGAGTAATTTAGTAAGGAAATCTTTACTCCAAGCGGCTTTGAGACGTTTGGAGTGAAGGTTTTCTTTTCTTGTGCCTTTTTTTAGAAGGTTCAGCGCAATTTTGCATATAATGGCAAAGTTGGGGTCAACCTGGATTCTTGTGGAGGAATCTAAAGCGCTTCTGGCTTTGACGGGGCAAATAATTCATAGAAGTCCGGAAATGCTTGTAATTTATTCTGATTATGATAGTTACTGGAAACAGCGAAAAAAAAGTTCAAGTTTTTTCGTAAAAATAGAGTTTATATTTACTAACCTGAGTTCCGTATAAGCAACGCTCCTTTTTCGCATCTGCTTTGTGGAACAAGAACTTTAGCCCAATGCAAATAGGACAAAGTTTTTGCTATAAAATTAGGAGCAGGATGATTAGCAGAATAACTCCAACTGGTTTGAAAGCTCTATATCTAC
>NZ_BAAHWU010000040.1:0-27614 GCF_054601275.1 Dysgonomonas reticulitermitis
TGTATTGTAGCATATAAATCTGCAAGAATTATACCACAAAGATATGAATTCTTGCAGATTTAAACAATTATTTTAAATGTTATTTTACTGATAATCAGAAGTGTGAATACTTTTTAAGGGACGACTATGTAACTTTTTATGGTAAATAATTATGCAGAGAGAGGTCGCGTCAATTGTCGGCGTGACCTTTTTTCCCTATTTTACGTACTACCAACAAAACCGTCAATAGGCGGTTGGCAGCGTCGTGTCATTAATCTTTTTGGCGACACGTATAAGAATGATCACGCTGGATAATATAGCCGATCTTTTCATGGAATTTCCTTTTCCCTGTACTCCTTGGGTGTACAACCATACTTATGTGCAAATTGCCTGAAGAAAGTAGCCCTGTTTGAAAAACCTGATTTATAAATGACTTCATCTATTGTCATTTTAGTGTTGAGCAACAGATTATGGGCTATATGCAACCTGCTTTCCCGTATCATGTCAGCAGGACTTTCACTTTCTACTTCCATTTCATTCAACCGCCTGTATAAATGGCGGGAACTCATATTCAGTTCCGAAGCGATAAACTGTGCTGATAACTTCTTATTCATGATATTCTTTTCTATAATATCATATATATCCTGAATAAACTTGCTATTTTCCTTATGGGTCATTTTTCCTTTCGTCAATTCAAAAGCACTTAATGGCGAGTTGAAGTAATCCTTTAATGTCTCTTTCCGCGAAATCAGATGTCTTACTGATGTGCGCAGGTAGTCGGCGTTAAAAGGTTTTGCCAGATACATTTCCGCGCCTGATGACAGACCTTCAATTTGTTCCTCAATTGTATGTTTAGCCGAAATTAATATCAATGGGATATGTGCGGTCTTCTTATCCGATTTAATCTCCTTAGCCAGAGTGATACCATCCTTACCGGGCATCATAACATCACATATAATAATATTAGGATGAATCCGTGTGAGCATCTCATCTACTAATAATGGTTTATTTATTGGTATTACATTGTATTCACCGGCAAATATTTCACTTATAAACCATAGTATTTCCAGATCATCATCAATAATGAAAATTGTCTGTTTATTCTTGTCAAAGGTATATTCGGGTAACTCTACTACAGGTTCATAGTCCTTTTTGATACTCAGTTCCGGTAATACCGGGGTAGTTCCTTCAATTAATCCCATCACTTCTTTTTCCGGCAGTTTTATAATAAAGTCGGTACGCTCATTCAGCACGCTGTTCACTTCAATAGTCCCGTCCAGTAATTTTGCCATACTGTGAGATATGGCGAGTCCTAAACCATTTCTGGAAAATGATTTTTGTACCTCCCGGTTTTCAAAGTCCTCCAAAATACTGTAACGGTCGAAAATTTTATTTATATCTTCTGCTTTTATACCTTTACCTGTGTTAGATACGATGATAATCAGCTCTCTGTTTTCTTCATATACCTCAACCTGTATAAATCCATTTATAAAAGTATATTTAAATGCGTTGGATATAAGATTCGACAAAATCGTGTATATAAATCCCTTATCAGAGTTCCATATAAGAGAGTCCTCTATTACTTTTTCAAAATGAATATTTTTAGATTCAGCCAAATCGTTAAAAGAATCGCAGATGTCATGAACGATGCCACTAATGGATAACATTTCTATCTGAGGGGTCTTATTACCGGTTTCGATCCTTCTAAACTCTATCAATTCCTGAATCAGGTCATTCAGGCGCTCTGCATTTCGTTGTATTAGTTGGGTATATTTTCTTACAAACTTATCAGAGCCGTTATGGGATAATATACGGTTACAAGGCCCGTAAATTAAGGTTAGAGGCGTGCAAAACTCATGGGCTATATTGGTGAAAAAGCGAAGTTTCGACTCATAAACTTCTTCCTGATGCCGCTGTTTCAGCTTCATAGTAGCCTTATATTTCTTCTTTTTCTCTTTAATAATAATTGCCCTTATAAATAGCGCAACAGCCGATATGATAGCAATTATATACATAATATATGCCAGAGGTGACATATACCATGGCGGCTTTATTTTTATTGTGATTGGGTACACGGGACTTTCCATCCCTGTAAGCCTGTTCATATATTTTATGAATAATGTGTACTCACCGGGTGAAAGGCTTGTAAAAGATACATTATTGGATGTTCCATTGTCGATCCATTGCTTACTCAGGTCATCCAGTTTGTAATAGTATGTGTAATTATTCCCGTTGATATAGTCCAGTGCCGTAAATGAGATAGAGAAGAAATTCTGATTGTAATCCAAAGTCAGTACTTTCTTATTACTTTCGGTATGCAAAAAATCAAAAATATTTTTTCCCTCACCCAGAATTACCAGGTTATCAAACTGAATTTGCGGAAAATACTCCTGTTGGGCGGAACCTGTCCCTACTACAGAAACAAAACCATTTATACCGCCGAAAAACAAAACATCGGAGTCTTCATCCTTGTAGTATGCCCCATCGCTATATTCAATAATCTGCAAGCCATTCAGATTCGAATATGCCTGAAAATTATCCTGCTCGAGGTTAAATTTGATAATTCCTCTGTTTGTACTTAACCACAGATTGTTCTGTGAATCTGCCAGTATTCCGTGTACAGTATTGTTCGGGAAGCCACTTCTTTCGTTGAATATTTTATCACTTCTGCCTGGAGTATGTTTAACCAGACCAAAACTTGTCCCGAACCAAAAAGTATTATTTGAATCCTTGATTATGGAGAATATATCGTTTAGTGTCTGGTTGATACCCTTGTCAGGTAAGATAGTATCCAGTTTTTCCTGATTTACATTCAATTTGAAAGCACCATACCCCCTGTTCCCAAACCATAAAACAGAATCATTTTCCTGATAAACAGTAAAAAAGTAATTTTGGGAATCTTTTCCGTCACGTATAGTTATTCTCTTTGCATTACTTAATACCGGAGCATCATTTGAACCTGACAAGGAAACCTTTATGATTCCGGTACCTACAGTTGCCAGCCAAAGAGTAGAACCATCCAGCTCACAAATAGAATGGATATATTTTACCGGTTCGCCATTTACCGTTAACTCAATCTTTTTTATAGATTTATCCCTGTAGGAATAATAATTGAGCCCGTTCTCGCAGCCAATCCATAATATATTCTTACTACTCTTGGCAAAAGCATACACGGAATTATCGACTAAGGCAGTATTTGCGGAGTTGCAATACTCTAACGAAAATTTAGAAGGAGCCTGGTTGACTTCATAATTAATTATTTTCACTATACCATCACCTTTAGTACCTATCCATAGCGTTTTTTCCTTATCCAGTAATAAAGCTCTCACCGGCTTTTCTATATTTGACGCAAACGAACTAAATACCGCAGACCTGATAGAATATGTATCATTTGAGTACGTATATACCCCTTGCCCGTCAGTACCAATCCAGATTAAATCCTGATATTTATCTTTCAGCAAACAAAATATTCCCGATTTTATCCCGATGTCTTCCGTCTGATAATTATCCATCTTATCGGATACATATCTCAGACGTAACAAGCCGTTTGTTTTAAATCCGATGAAATAGTCATTATGATGTTTTATTATAGACGAAATCTCCCCACTCTTTAATATTTCGTTCTTCAGATTGCTTATATAGTATTTGTTTTTACTTATTAAATGGTATTCGTATAGTGTATATGTGTTGTCCACAAAATATACTATATCTTCGATATTCCGTTCATAAAAGCAATATAGCAGGCTTTCTTCGTGTACCAGCGGTTTATCCTCCGTCAGTTGTACATTTCCTTCGGTATCCTCTGTTATAGAATAAGCAGGATTACGACGGTCATTTGTAAATATTTGTATCCTGTTATCTGAAGTAATTATAAAGTTCAAAACCCTGTCATAAACCAGATCCTTAAGTATAATTTTCTCAAATGTTTTTGTATTGCTCTTATAATAATAGATACAGCCATTTTCTTTTATTATAAATATATTACCGCGTTTGTCTTTTTGTATCAAATAACGTCCTTTAAACTGGTTGAAAGAATCTATTTGCTTTGTTCGTTTATTCAACCTGTTTAATCCATAATTGGTATGTACCCATAGTATATTGTCTCCTGTAACCAGAAGATTTTCAATCAGATTTCCTGATAAGTTATTCCTTTCGTTAGTAGGCTTATATACTTGAATTCCCAGTCCGTTAAACATGTTTAATCCATCGCACGAACCAAACCACATAAATCCTTCATAGTCCTGGCATATCGATAATATGGCGCTATTAGACAATCCGTCATGATTAGATATTTGCCGGAGATTATATGCTTTCGCATGTATAGATGATAAAAGGCTAATAAAAATAATCAGGGTGTAAAATGAAAGTTTTTTCATGGTATTATTATGTCACATTTTTATATAGTACAATGACAAAGATAAATAAATGCTTGTTAACAGACTATTAATGAAGTGTTATAAGAAAGAATGAAATATATAAAAATAAGACAATCTAGTATAATTTTACGACAGTACCGGTAGATTTAACACGTATTGATATTTGAAGCTTTTTTTTACGGAATATATTTGTTCCTGAAAAAGAAAGATAGCTAATTACCCTAACCTTTTAAAACCTGAAATATTATGAAGAATATTACCTGAAAAACCAAAGCCTAACTGAAATCTAATTTTCAAAATCTCAAACAATCACAATCGACGTTTTTAAATCTAACTATGTATGATTAAAAGAAAGTACAAAAAGAACTTTGTCAGTTTGATAGTTTCCCTTTTCTTTATAGGGATTCCATGCATTATAAATGCTCAAACCGGCAATACAAATGAACACCAGCAATCATCGGATAAAATCACCGTCAAGGGAGTGGTAAAAGATGAAGCCGGAGAGCCTCTCGTTGGTGTAAGTGTAGTAATCAAAGGAACCACAAGCGGAACACTAACCGATATAGACGGGAACTTTTCTATATCATGCGGAAGAAATAATGTGTTGCAAATATCTTATATAGGATTTCTGACACAGGAAATAACTGTAGGTAATAGTACAAATTTCAATATTACATTGAAGGAGGACTCTAAAATCCTGGACGAAGTAATTGTTATCGGATATGGAACAACCACCCGTAAGAGTGCCATCGGAGCTGTTGATCAGGTAAAATCAAAAATTATAGAAGAACGTCCTGTAGCTAATGTAACTCAGGCTTTGCAGGGAGCTTCTCCTAGTTTAACGATCCAACAACGTAGTATGGACCCGAATGATAATACCATCAATATCAATATTCGGGGATTATCTACTATGAATAACAATTCACCTCTGATTGTTATCGATGGACTGGTATCAGACGATTCCAGTTTAAACAAATTGAACCCTAGTGATATAGAAAATGTCTCGGTACTAAAGGATGCCGGAACGGCTGCTATCTATGGTTCTCGTTCTGCTAATGGAGTTATTTTGGTTACAACCAAGAGTGGAAAGAAAAATCAGCGTCCTGTTGTCCGCCTAGGTATGCAGCTTGGAGTACAGGATCCTGAAATTCTGTTCAGACCGGTTCAGGGGTACCAAAATGCAATACTGAAGAATTTATCATTGACAAATGTCGGGCAGAGTGCAATGTATTCTCCTGCGGAAATACGCGATTTATATGATCACAGAAGTGAAGAATCCTGGAATTATGATAAGATCATACAATCAGCAATGCAACAATCATACAATATGAGCGTGTCCGGAGGTAATGAGAATACTACGTATATGTTTTCAGGAGGTTATTTTGACCAACAGAGTAACTTCGTTGGCAACTATGGAAAACAACGTTACAATCTGCGTTCAAATCTTTCCACGGAAGTAGGTAGGTTCAAGATATCATCTATCTTGTCATATACCCGTGATGATGGAAAGAAAACAGTAGATAGCAATGCTATTATCAATTCATCGCGTATACCTTCATACTATTGGACTAAAATGCAGGCCGACAACGGAAAATATCTGGTAAATAGTTTACTTACAGACCAAAATCCTTTGGCTGGGCTCAAAGAAGGCGGATATGAAAAAGGGAATACCGACTATGTCAATGCAAACATAAACCTGGAAGTAAAAATTATCGATGGGTTGAAATTGCGTGGTGTTGTAGGTGCTGATATATACGCATACCATCGCTTTATCAGAAGGAAACAGGTTAATTTGTATAACGATGAGAATAACACAACACCTGATATGATCATGAATGCTGAAAGAAATACGGAAGATTATAACGAAAACAAGCGTTTAATGAATTACCAGCTTTTGGCAGATTATCAGAAAACATTCAACGACTCTCATAATCTATCTTTATTATTCGGTGCCACCAATGAATCATATACGTTCAAAAGCAATGAAGTAAAATTCATAAACACTGACCCTATCCTCGGTATACCGACCGAAGCTCCAAAATCGGGAAGTACCTCATTGGAAGGCAGGAGAAAAGAAAGTATAACTTCCATATTGGGTCGTGCTTCTTATAATTATATGGATAGATACTATGCCGAACTTAGCTTCCGTGAAGACGGATCTTCTAAATTTGCAAAGGCTAATCGCTGGGGATTCTTCCCTTCCATGTCTTTAGGATGGAGAATATCCGATGAAGGATTCATGGATTTTTACAAAGATAAAATTGGAGACTTCAAAATCCGTGGGTCATACGGAATCTTAGGAAACCAAAATATTGATCCATACCAGACTCTTGTTACTTATAGTGTATATTCAAATACTTACGCATTTAACAATGAAACCGTAGGGGGAGCCGGATATAAATTTGGAAATGAAGACCTGAAATGGGAAAAATCAAAAACATTCAATATCGGAGCAGACTTCACATTTCTGAAGGGAGCTCTTTCCGGAACATTTGATTATTTCCACAAAACAACATCCGATATTCTCCTGGCACCGCAGACTCCTACTGTATTCGGAACAACTCTTAGTGCTGAAAACATTGGTGAAATGAAAAATCACGGATGGGAAGTTACATTGAACTATCACTTGAAAACAGGAGAATTTACTCACGATTTCATGGGAAACATAGGAGATACACAAAATAAGGTAACCAAACTCGTAGGAGGTAGGGAGATTGCCCAGGCAAATGAATATTTTATACTGAAAGAAGTAGGATTACCATTCCGTTCATATTATGGATACAAGACAGATGGTTATTTCCAGACAATGGAAGAAATTCAGACTTCAGCTTTGCCTTCAGGGATTTCAGCTTCGGATTTACGCCCCGGTGACGTAAAATATGTAGACCGTAACAATGATGGAGTTATAGACGAAAAAGACCGCTTTGTTTTAGGAAACGGATTCCCTCGTTATACATTCGGTTTTTCATACAACCTTGAATGGAAAGGTTTGGACTTTGGCTTCTTCTTACAGGGAGTTGGAAAACGTGATATGATGGTACGGGGTGAACTTGTTGAACCATTCCACTCAAACTATTCGTATGCTATCTATAAACATCAGTTAGACTTCTGGACTCCGACAAATACCGATGCCACATACCCTCGTTTGGCAGCGATAGGGTCAGTTTCAAACCAGAATAACTATGGCATGGGATCGGAAGTCAATCTGTTTGACGGAAAATATCTAAGGATGAAAAATATACAAGTAGGATACACTATTCCTAAAAGTTTGACAAATAAGCTTATGTTGCAGAAAGTTCGTGTTTATGCAAATGCTCAAAACTTATTTACATTAAGTAAAAACTCCTGGATTGATCCCGAATCTTCCGAATTTAATTCAAATATGGGGGGAGATGCCAATAGTGCACGCAACTATCCTTCCATTAGATATTTTGGCTTTGGATTAGACATTGAATTCTAACAAAAGAAACGAGACGAAAATGAAAAAAAGACATATAATAAAATATCTGTTCTTATTGTCCATAGGGGCTTTTATATTCGCAGGTTGCAACAACCTTGAACAAATGCCTTCAGATAAACATACAGATGAAACATACTGGGAATCAGTTGAAAACTCTGAACTCTTGGTTAATATGGCATACAGTCAGATGTATGGTGCCGATAAGATGTGGAATGACGAAGCTTTGAGTGACAATGTTATTCAGGCCAGGGATGATAATGATCAGCGTAAAATCCGTAATGGTTTGGCAACTCCTTCTCTTGGCTTGTTTGCCAGCGAATGGAAATGGGCTTATGAAGGTATAAAAACCTGCCATAAATATTTGGAAAATGTAGATCGTGTATCCGGTATGGGCGAAACTCTTAAGCAAACAAGGAAAGCTGAAATCCGTTTCATAAGGGCGTTTTTGTTCTTCCGTATGGCTTATTTCTACGGAGATGTACCTTTCTTCACAGAAGATATAACTTTGGTAGAATCTAAGACAATATCCCGCACACAGAAATCTGTTGTTTTAAAGTTTGTTCATGACGAGCTTGACGAGATTATAGATTTATTGCCGTCAAAAAATGCTATAACAGATAAAGGACGTATCACAAACGCTGCTGCTGTTGCATTTCAGGCACGGACATACCTATACGAAAACAACTGGGCAATGGTTGAAAAATATACCGATATGTTAATCAATCAGCAGAGCACTTATGGCGCATACGAGCTGTTTAGTGACTACGAAAGCCTGTTCCATTCTGAGAATAAATACAATGACGAAGTTATTCTTGATTATGGTTATGCAACTACAAACCGTTCATGGTCTGAAATGTATGCGCGGGTACCGATGACTCAGGGCGCTTTCTTAAACTCTTGCGCTCCTGTTCAAAGCCTTGTTGATGACTATCTCACAGTCAATGGATATGCTATTGGTGATGATCCGGCCTATAATTCAAATTCTCCATATACAAACAGGGATCCCCGCCTTACAGCCAGTGTTGTTTATGATGGATTCGAGTGGGTTGACGAGAACGGAAACTCTACGACTATACGCACTGCCTACGGTACAGGAACTAAAGACTCCTGGGAAAGTGTGAGCTCTAACAAATCGGTAACGGGTTACTATATTCGTAAGTATTTTGATCCTGAATCCAGAAAGACATTAAAAGATTATGCACAAGAGAATAACATTATAATGTTCCGCTATGCTGACATTTTGTTAATGTACGCCGAAGCCATGTTTGAACAAAATAAAATGAGCCAGTCTGTATGGGAGGCTACTATCAAAAAAATCCGTGAAAGAGCGGAATTTACTACTGCCAGTGCTTTGTCCTATCCTTCTGCTTTGTCAAATACCGGGATGCGTGAACTAATTCATCGCGAACGCCGCATAGAACTGGCTTTCGAAGGATTGCGTTACTATGACATCGTTAGATGGCAAGAGGGTACAAAATACCTGAATGGAGTAGTGTATGGCGCCAAATTTGCAAACAACAACTCTTCATTCATAACATTGGATACACGGAAATTCAATGAAGGAAAAGATTACCTGTGGTCTGTGCCTATCGAAGAGATAGTGAAGAACCCTAATCTAAAACCAAACAATCCGGGTTACTCCGAATAAATAACCTAAAGACTAATTAAATAGAAAAAATATACTATTATGAAAAAGATATTTCACAATATATTTGTATTGCTTTCATTTATAATGCTAATGACTGCTTGTGGTAGCGATAACATGGAATATACAAATGCCGAAGTTACCGAAGTCACAAAATTGTATGAGCCGGCTAACGAAAAGGCTATTAACCTGACATCAAGCGGATCGCTTTATTTTTCTTGGGAACCGGCTTTGGCTCAAGACGGTGGTGCACCTTTATATGAAGTGTATTT
This sequence comes from Dysgonomonas reticulitermitis, assembly GCF_054601275.1. Lineage (NCBI taxonomy): Bacteria > Pseudomonadati > Bacteroidota > Bacteroidia > Bacteroidales > Dysgonomonadaceae > Dysgonomonas > Dysgonomonas reticulitermitis. Next base: position 9,733 of record NZ_BAAHWU010000040.1, read on the forward strand.
CGATAAAGCCGGCGGTGATTTTTCCAGTCCCATATATATACTGGCTTCAGATCTTAACGGATACTCCAGCGGTGCGGACATCTCTCACAAAATACTGAATAAGATAGCCGGATTAGCCGGAGCTCAACCCGGAGAAACAATAACCTTGGCTTGGGCAGTCGCTTCATCCCGGGGTATTAATCAGAAAGTGAGTAAAGTAAGTAATTCAATAACTGTGACAAGAATCGAAGGATTAGAAGATCCGGGACAGGTTTATATTACAGGCGATGGTTCGGAAGCAGGAAGCGACTTGTCCAATGCTCTTGCTATGCATCGTTCGGGAGATGGAGAATATGAAGTTTATGTTAAACTGGTTTCAGGTGGCACATACAAGTTTGTTGATTCTAAATCGGGAAGCCCGGTTGAATATTATATTGCAGACGGCAAGTTGAGAGAAGGTTCGGAAGGTACAGCCAACACACTGGATGGAGTATATCGTATTAAAATTGATTTTGGAGCGGCTTCGGCTTCAACTCCTATCGAAATAACAGAAGTAGGTTACTGGTTCTGCCCGAACAATACAATCGAATGGAAACTTGCTTATCAGGGAAAAGGAATATGGAAGGGAACAGGTCCTGTTAATTTCAAGCAAGAATCATGGGGTGGCGACGAACGTTATAAATTCAGGGTAACGCTTAAAGATTCGAAAGGAACAGAATCTCAAGAAGACTGGGGACCTGCTAATGCCGGAGAAGACGGCAAACCATCAGGTACAGCAAGCTATTATAATTTAGCTATATATACCTCTGTTTCTCAATGGGATCACAAATGGAAATTTGCAAATGACTTCGATGGCAAAACTGTCACTCTTACGGTGAAAATGACTGGAGATACTTATACCCATGAGGTTTCTCTCTGATAAATAAAATCTGATATTAATCGGGAGTATTGACCCTGAATTATAGGGTCAATCTCCTTAGATATAAAGAATATGAAGCTTATGAAAAATATATATTTCGGATTTATAGTACTATGTTTGCTGGCTATCTCATCTTGCAGCGATCCCAAAGATGAATACTCGTACGGGACTTTGATAGAATACGATTGGAGTGCGGCAGCCGATAGTTCGTCAAATGCTTTGATAAATAAGTTCTGGAACGAAACAGAAAACTATTTCAACTACGGAAATGACGATAAGGAACTGACATTCCACTATTGGCCTAACGCTCATGCTATGGATGTAGTGATAGATGCTTACATACGTACCAATGATAGCAAATACAGCGCTTATTTCGATAAATGGTTTTCCGGTATTAAAATAAAGAACGGAAATACATATAAAAATGATTATGTAGACGATATGGAATGGAATGCATTAACTATGCTCCGTCTTTATAATGTTACAAAAGATCAAAAATACTTGGACACGGCTCAGGAATTGTGGGGTTGGATAAAAGATGCCTGGTCTGAAGATGTGGGCGGTGGTATAAGATGGTGTACCGGATCGTGGGAAACATTTACGAAGAATGCCTGTTCCAACGGGCCTGCGGCTATAATCGCGGCACGCATGTATCAGATAACACAGGATGAGGAAGACCTGGAATGGGCAAAGAAAATATATGAGTGGCAAAAGCAGACATTGGTAGTATCCTCGACAGGAGAAGTTAAAGACCACATTGTTGTCGAATCCGCAGAAGTAAGCGGCTCAGCCCTCACATACAACGAAGGAACTTATGTGGGCGCAGGTGTGGAATTATATAATATTACCAAAGATGTGGTGTATTTGAATGATGCAAAAAGAGCTGCAAATTATACCATTTCCACCCTTGTAAACTCAAGCAGCAATGTATTGAGAGACGAAGGTACCGGAGATAACGGTTTATTTAAAGGGATATTTATGCGTTATTTCCTCGAACTTATTAAGGTTAATGATCTGGAAGAGACATACCGTCATAAATTTGTTACTTTCTTAAATAACAATGCCTATGTACTTTGGACTACCGGTGTATATAAAGGTGGAGTTTATGAAGATAACCTTTTGTTTGGTTCTTCATGGGACTCTTCTCCGGTAAGCTTTACCCAACTTACATCACAGGCCAGCGGATGTATGCTGATTGAGGTTAAAGCAGCGTATGAGAATTCTATAAAATAAAAAATAATGAAATTTAAACACGTTTTTTTATTTGCATGTTGTGCTGCATTGATAGGCTGTGGTCACAAAGATAATGGCAGTACAAATACCAATATACAGAGAGCCCAGTTGACGCTGGACTCTCTGTATCAAAACTATTCGGCACCGAATACTAATTTGTTGCGCGAGAATTTTCCTTTCGATGATAAATATACGGCAACATATCTGGCATCGCAGGAACAGATTAATGTGCCTAATCAGTATTCTTATCTGTGGCCGTATTCCGGAACCTTTTCAGCGGTAAATGCTTTATTTGAAGCTACAAGTGACAAAAAGTATCAGGAAATGCTCGATTCGAAGGTAATTCCCGGTCTTGAAGAATATTTCGATCAGAAGAGGAATCCTCCGGCGTATGCTTCATATATAAGCTCGGCTCCCGAATCAGACCGCTTTTATGATGACAATGTATGGTTGGGAATAGACTTTACTGATACGTACATGATGACTAAAGATCTGAAGTACCTGAATAAAGCCAAAATGATTTGGACATTTATCGCCAGTGGTATAGACAATGAGTTGGGTGGAGGCATTTACTGGTGCGAACAGAAAAAAGAATCAAAGAACACTTGCTCTAACGCTCCGGGTTCTGTTTTTGCACTCAAACTATTTGAAGCCACAAAAGACAGTATATATTTTCATCAGGGGAAAAACCTGTATGAATGGACTAAGAAACATTTGCAAGACTCTATAGATTTCCTCTATTTTGATAATATAAGGTTGGACGGTAAAATAGGAGAAGCCAAATTTCCTTACAATAGCGGGCAAATGATACAGTCGGCTGCCTTGTTATACAAGTTAACACAGGACAAAAAATATCTGACAGATGCACAGGATATTGCTAAATCGGCCTACAATTACTTCTTTATGGATTTCACTTCCGATGGAGAGCAATTCAGTCTGTTAAAGAAAAGTGATGTATGGTTTATAGCCGTTATGTTCAGGGGTTTTATTGAACTTTACCATCAGGATAATAACAAGATATATATAGATGCCTTCCGCAAAAATCTGGATTATGCATGGATAAATATGAGGGAAACTAACGGGTTGTTCAATACAGACTGGAGCGGAAAGCAAAAAGATGATAAAAAATGGCTGCTTACACAGGCTGCGATGGTAGAGATGTATGGTAGGCTGGCAGCTATTGATAAATGAAATAAACCAATATACACACCAGAGAAATGAGAAAAAGAAACATTGGATTATGTGTTATAGCGTCTGCTACGTTATTACTTGGAGGGAATGTGCAGGCTCGTGACATAACTGTTCCCGGTGATAATACAATAGTGAAGAGTAATATTCCGGCAGAGTTTAAGAGCAATCGCCCTCCGGTTGACAAGAGGCTTTTCAAATCCACTGCGGTTGAAAATGAAATTGTCCGCATCAAGAAGATGCTGAAAAACCCTAAACTGGGGTGGATGTTCGAGAATTGTTTTCCAAACACACTGGATACCACTGTACGCTATCGTACAACAGACGGCAAGGATGATACTGTAGTCTATACAGGAGATATTCATGCTATGTGGCTACGTGATTCGGGAGCGCAGGTATGGCCTTACATCCAGTTAGCCAACACTGATCCTGAACTGAAAGCTATGCTGGCCGGAGTGATTCGCCGGCAGTTCAAATGCATTATCATTGACCCGTATGCGAATGCTTTCCTTGATCCGTACGATCCGGATCCGGATCACCAGTGGATGTCTGATATGACGGATATGAAACTGGAACTGCATGAACGTAAATGGGAAATAGACTCGCTTTGTTATCCTCTCCGTCTGGCTTACCATTATTGGAAAACAACGGGTGATACAAGTGTATTCGATGAAGAGTGGCTACAGGCTATAGTGTTGGTTTTACAGACATTCAAAGAACAGCAACGTAAGGACGGAGTAGGGCCTTACAAATTCCAGCGTAAGACAGAGCGTCAGTTAGATACACTTAACAATGACGGGCTGGGTAATCCGGTCAATCCGGTTGGGCTTATCGTTTCCAGTTTTCGCCCGTCGGATGATGCTACAACATACCAGTTTTTGATTCCGTCTAACTTTTTTGCTGTTACATCTTTACGAAAAGCGGCGGAAATTTTGGCAACAGTAAATAAAAAAGCGGATCTTGCCGAGGATTGCAAAAATCTTGCCGATGAAGTTGAGATTGCCTTGAAAAAATACGCTATCTTTAACCATCCCAAATATGGTCAGATCTATGCTTTTGAGGTAGATGGTTTTGGCAACCAGTATTTGATGGATGATGCCAATGTGCCCAGTTTATTGGCAATGCCTTATTTAGGAGATATGGATGTAAACGACCCTATCTACCAGAATACACGCAACTACGTTTGGAGCAAAGATAATCCATACTTTTTCAAGGGCACGGCAGGTGAAGGTATCGGAGGCCCGCATATCGGATATGATATGATATGGCCGATGAGTATCATGATGAAGGCTTTTACAAGCCGGGATGAAAAAGAGATACAAACCTGTATAAAAATGCTGATGGATACCGATGCCGGAACAGGATTTATGCACGAATCGTTCCACAAAGACAATCCTGAGAAGTTTACCAGATCATGGTTTGCATGGCAGAATACATTATTTGGCGAACTGATTTTGAAACAGGTAAACGAAGGCAGACTGGATATGTTAAACGCAATAAAATAAATTGTTAATGAGAAATCTAAAGATCCTTTTTATAGCTTCTGCTGTTTTAGTCTTTTTATCAACAGCTTGTGATAGTAAGCAGAAAGATACTGAAATCGTAAAAACTAAATGCGAATATTTAGATTCTCCTATTGGGCTTGATGCTGAACATCCTCGATTTACATGGATGTTCAGTACCGATACCAAGAATTTCACACAAAAATATTACCGGATAAATATTGCCTCTGATGAAGAACTTCTGGCATCGGGCAAAGCTGATATATGGACTTCAGGTAAAATAGAAAGCGCTATACCCCGAGCAGAATACACAGGAGAGAAAAAACTTGAGTCACATAAACGTTATTACTGGTCTGTAACGGCATGGGACAAAGACGGAAATTCATATACGTCGCCGGCTGACTATTTTGAGATGGCAAAAGTATCAAAATCTGACTGGAAAGCCAAATGGATTACCGACTCACATGATAAAGAATTCGAACCGGCTCCGCTATTCAGGAAAGAATTTGAAATAAAGAAAAAAGTAGTAGCAGCACGTGTCTATGTAAGTGCTACGGGATACTACGAAATGTTTATCAATGGTAAAAGAGTCGGCGAAAATTATCTCGATCCGGGATACACACATTTTGACAAACGTATCTTATATGTAACCCATGATGTTACACCTCTTATCATTGAAGGAAATAATGCTATTGCCGCAGTTCTGGGTAATGGCTTCTACAATTGCCAGAGCAAAGCTGTATGGGATTTTGAAAGAGCCCGGTGGCGCGATCGTCCGCGTCTTCTGAGCGAACTCAGGCTGACTTATGATGACGGTTCTACGGATATCATTCCCTCGGACGAATCATGGAAAACTAATACTGGAGCATACATTTACAACAATATATACAGTGGCGACAGGTATGATGCCCGCCTCGAAGAAACAGGCTGGAAAACAGCCGCTTTTGACGATTCCAAATGGAGTAAGGTACAACTAACAAAAGAACCGGCTCCGATACTTGAAGCACAACAAATGCCGGGAATACGTATCACCAAAGAAATCAAACCAAAATCAGTAAAATCTTTCGGAGACAAAATATATGTCTTTGACCTTGGCGAAAATATCGCAGGTGTATGTCGTTTTTCTGTAAAAGGTGAAACCGGAACTACATTTAAATTGCGTCACGGAGAATTATTAAAATCCGATGGCCGTTTGGAACAGGGTAATATTGATGTATATTACCGTCCGGAAAAGAAAGGCGAGGTATTTCAGGAAGATGTTTTTATACTGAAAGGAACAGGGGAGAACGAGGTTTTTGTGCCTCAGTTCAGTTATCATGGCTTCCAATATATAGAAGTAGAGAGTGACCGCCCTGTTACTTTGACTATCGACAATCTGACCGGACTATTTTTACATACGGATATACCTCAGGTTGGTCATTTCAGCAGTTCCAACAATCTGTTAAATAAAATCTGGGCAGCTACTAACCAGAGTTACAGGGGTAATATACACAGCATACCTACCGACTGCCCGCAACGGGAAAAAAACGGCTGGACAGCAGATGCCCACATTGCAATAGACCTTGCTCTCCTTAATTTCGACGGAATTACATTCTATGAAAAATGGATGAACGATTTCATCGACAATCAGCGTGAAGATGGGGTTATTTCAGGTATTATACCGTCATCGGGTTGGGGATTCGGTGATTGGCCGGGGCCTGTATGGGATGCAGCCCTGTTTATCATACCGAACGCGTTATATGATTATTATGGTGAAACACGGAGTATCGAACGCCTGTATCCTACTATGCTGAGATATCTCGACTACCTGAAAACAAAAGAAACGGATGGTGGCTATCTTAATTTCGGACTGGGAGACTGGGTATATTATAAGGCGCAAACCCCGAACGAATATACTTCTACCCTGTATTACTACCACGATTATATGTTAATAGCTCGCTTTGCTAAATTACTAGGTAAAGACGCGGCTCCATATCAGCAAAAAGCAGAAAAACTGAAAGAACTGATAAACGCCAGATTCTTCAATGCTGATACGGGAATCTATGCAAACGGCACTCAGACAGCTCAGGCTGTAGCTCTGTATATGGGCATAGTACCCGAAGGAAAAGAACAGCTCGTAGCTGATAATCTAAACAAAACTGTATCCGAAAATAATTATTTCCCTGATTTCGGATTGCTGGGTAGTAAAACGGTTCCTGCAATGCTCGCAAAATACGGATATGTGGAAACCGCATATAAAATGGCTACCAGGACTGAAGCTCCTTCATGGGGATATTGGGTAGAGACGCAGGGATATAGTACACTAGCCGAAACATGGTTGCTCAGCCCTGAATTTCACGATGCTTCCATCAACCACGTCTTTATGGGAGATATCAGTGCCTGGATGTATAATGTATTAGCCGGAATCAATCTTGATAAGGAACAACCCGGATTTCAAAATATAATAATAAAACCTCACTTTGTAAAGGATTTGCAATGGGTAAAAGGAGAATACAATTCGGTAAGAGGCCTGATAAAGTCAGAATGGAAGAGAAAGGGAGATGATATTGAATTGTCTGTTACCATCCCTGCCGGTTCCACCGCAACAATATATGCGGATAGTGAGTATAAGGTTGGATCGGGAATACATCAATATACATTAAAAGGTAATAAGTAAGGGTTTAAAGTAATTAAATGCCCGTTATGGTTAACCATAAACATATAAATGATTTAGTGATGTTCAATTGTTTTTAAGCGCAATATTCTATCTGCATATCCGAAAGCAGGTAGAATATTGACGTTTTTTATAAGGGAAGCTAATATTAATCAAGAATAAACATGAAAAAACACCTGTTATTACTATTTTTTCTTTGTGTGACATTCGGTTTATGCGCGCAAAAGAAAGCCGAATTGTTATCCCCCGATGGAGGAATAAAAGTAACTTTCAATATCTCCGACAAAATATGCTATACAATATCATATAATAATGAGATATTACTTGAAAACAACTTTCTGGGTCTGCATCTAAGAAATGAAGTCTTGGGACAGAATCCGAAATTGTCAGGTCAGAAAACGAACAAGGTAAATGAAATTCTGACACCTGTTGTCCCTCTCAAATTTTCATCGGTAAAGAATGAGTATAATGCTCTTCTGCTTAACTTCAAAGGGGATTATTCAATAGAGTTTCGGGCATTTAATGATGGTATTGCTTACCGTTTTATCACAAATAAAAAAGAAGATGTGGAAGTTCTGGGAGAAGATTTTTCTATAAATCTCCCCGAAAACTATTTACTTCATCTGCAACAACCGGGAGGCTTCAAAACCGCGTATGAAGAACCCTACACACATATACAGAGTAACGAATGGAAAGCGACTGATAAAATGTCTGTCTTACCCATATTGATTGACACCAAGAAAGAATATAAAATACTGGTTTCAGAATCTGATTTGTCCGACTATCCCTGCATGTTTCTGAAAGGTACGGGAACAAACGGTATACAATCCGTATTTCCTAAAGTTCCGCTTGAATTTGGAGAAGACGGTGACCGAAGTGTAAAAATATTGAAGGAAGCGGATTATATTGCCAAGACAAGCGGCAAAAGAAATTATCCGTGGCGCTACTTTGTTATTACAAAAGATGACAGGCAACTGATAGAAAACACTATGACTTACAGGCTGGCAACTAAAAACCAATTGCAGGACGTTTCATGGATAAAACCCGGACAGGTTAGCTGGGAGTGGTGGAATGAAGCATCACCGTATGGCCCTGATGTAAACTTTGTAGCGGGATTCAATCTGGATACTTATAAATATTATATCGATTTTGCTTCCAAATATGGTATTGAATATATTATTATGGATGAAGGTTGGGCAATGAGTACCCGTGACCCTTATACTCCGAACCCGAAAGTGGACGTACACGAACTTATCCGCTATGGGAAAGAGAAGAATGTAGGTATTATCCTATGGCTGACTTGGCTGACAGTGGAAAACAGTACAAGCCTGTTCAAGACATTCAGCGAATGGGGTGTAAAAGGTGTAAAGATTGACTTTATGGACAGAAGTGACCAATGGATGGTAAACTATTATGAACGTATAGCCAAAGAAGCTGCTAAATATAATATACTGGTCGATTATCACGGTTCGTTCAAGCCTGCCGGGTTGGAATATAAATATCCGAATATATTGTCTTACGAAGGTGTAAGGGGAATGGAACAAATGGGTGGTTGTACACCGGACAATAGTATCTATTTCCCGTTTATGCGCAATGCGGTAGGCCCGATGGATTATACACCCGGAGCCATGATAAGTATGCAGCCCGAGAGGTATTGCGGACTTCGTCCTAATTCTGCCAGTATCGGAACCAGAGCCTATCAGCTGGCTCTCTTTGTAATCTTTGAAAGTGGACTGCAAATGCTTGCCGATAATCCGACTTTATACTATCGGAACGAAGACTGTACCGAATTACTGACAAGTGTTCCGGTTACGTGGGACGAAACCCGTGCGCTGGAAGCTAAAGCTGGAGAATATGTGGTTGTAGCTAAACGTAAAGGTGATAAATGGTTTATAGGAGGTATGGCTAACAATAATGAGAGACAATTTGAAATAGATCTGAGTTTCCTGAATACAGGCAAATCATATAAGATAACATCTTTTGAGGACGGGATTAATGCCGGACATCAGGCTATGGATTACCGGAAGAAAGAATCACAAGTAAAGTCAGGAGATAAAATACAGATAAAAATGGTAAGGAACGGAGGTTTCGCTGCTGTGATAGAATAATTTATAATAATTATGAAAAAACTAATTTTAATCGCTTTGTGTATAGTCTTGTTATCTGTCAAAGCTCAGGACAATACAAACTATCAGAACAACAGAGCCCCGCTAATATCTAAACCCTATATGGAACTGCCTTTAGGCTCCATTAGGGCTAAAGGCTGGCTGCTGGAGATGCTCAAACGCCAAAAGAGCGGGGCCTCAGGTCACATGGATGTAATATATCCGTTAGTGATGGGAGAACGTAACGGTTGGCTCGGAGGAGACGGCGACCAATGGGAAAGAGGCCCGTACTGGATAGACGGATTATTGCCTTTGGCTTATATATTAGACGATAAAGAATTAAAAGATAAGGTGCAGCCTTGGGTAGAATGGATACTGAACAGCCAGCAACCTGACGGATTCTTCGGCCCTGCAAAGGATTATCCTGTAGAAGACGGTGTTCAGCGGGATAATTCAGCCGATTGGTGGCCACGTATGGTTGCCCTCAAAATCCTGCAGCAATATTATTCTGCAACAGGAGATAAACGAGTTCCGGATTTTATGACAAAGTATTTCAGGTATCAACTGCAGATGCTACCGTCACAACCGCTTGGAAACTGGACTTTCTGGTCTGAATACCGGGCTTGCGACAATCTGCAGGCTGTATACTGGCTGTATAATATCACGGGTGATGCATTTTTGCTTGATTTGGGAAATTTGTTGCATAAACAAAGCTATGATTTCACTCACATGTTTTTAGAGACTAATAAATTGGCGTGTCTGGGAAGCATTCATTGTGTTAATCTTGCTCAGGGATTAAAAGAACCTGTAGTATATTATCAGCAAAATGGAGATAAAAGATATATAGATGCTGTTAAAAAGGGATTTGAAGACATTAAAAAATTTAATGGACAGGCACAGGGGATGTATGGTGCCGATGAGCATTTGCACGGTAATAACCCTACTCAGGGAATTGAACTCTGTAGCGTTGTGGAAATGATGTACTCTCTGGAAAAAATGATTGAAATCACAGGCGACCTGTCTATGGCAGATCATATCGAAAAAGTAGCTTTCAACGCGTTGCCGACCCAGATAACCGATGATTTTATGCACAAACAGTACTTTCAACAGGCAAATCAGGTTATGCTGACACGTCATCGCCGGAATTTTTTTGAAGACGACGGTCATGCGGGTACAGACTTACTATACGGAACATTATCCGGATATGCATGTTGTTTTTCAAATATGCATCAGGGCTGGCCTAAGTTCACTCAAAATCTGTGGTATGCGACACCGGATAATGGTCTGGCGGCTCTTATATTTTCACCCTCCGAAGTTACTGCCAAAGTAGCAAACGGCGTGAATATCCGTATTACAGAGGAAACATATTATCCGATGGATAACAAAATACGTTTTACTATCGATATTTTAGATAAAAAAACGTCCTCTGCCGATTTCCCGTTTCATATAAGGATACCCGGCTGGACAAAAAATGCTGTTATTACGATAAACGGCAGTCCTTATAAAACGACAGACAGTGGAAAAACAGAAATAATAAAGCGTAACTGGAAAAAAGGAGATTATGTGGAATTGGAAATGCCAATGGAAATAAAGGTTGAACAAGATTGGTATGAAAATTCTGTAACGGTCGAAAGAGGCCCGTTGGTTTATGCTCTCAAAATAGGGGAAGACTGGCAGAAAAAGGAGTTCGCTGACAATGAAAAAACAAGATATGGTGAACCTTATTGGGAAGTGCGTCCTACAAACAAATGGAATTACGGCCTGTACCGTCTGGAACCGAACAAGGCGAATGAACTGATCAAAGTGAATATTGATACTGAAAAAGTAAAATCAGATTATCCATGGACTCTGGGTAATGCGCCTATCGAACTGAAAGTAAATGCTAAGATAATCCCAACATGGAGCCTTTATAACGAAATGGCAGGTCCTCTCCCTCACTCATGGAGCGGAGCAGGAGAAGGTACCATGGAGGAAGTCACACTTATTCCTTATGGATGTACGACATTAAGGATATCACAGTTCCCTGTAGTATATTAAAAACCGAAGAACTATATAAAATTCAAAAAAGCGAATAATGAAAAAACTGTTAACTCTAATTATCTGTATTCCTTTCCTGATTGGATGCAAGCAAGAAGGCATCGTTAACCGGGGAATAATAAAGAATGACCTGCGCGCACCGGCATATCCGCTGGTAACGATCGACCCATATACGAGTGCATGGGCAACAACTGACAAGCTATACGATGATAATGTAAAACACTGGACAGGAAAAGATTTCCCGCTTATCGGGGCAATTCGTGTTGATGGGCAGCTATACCGATTCATGGGAATAGAGAAAGTACCGTTGAAAGCTATTGCGGCAATGTCTGAAAAAACTCCGTGGACAGGAAAGTACACTTTCACTAAACCTGCTGATGGCTGGGAAAATCCATCTTTCAATGCAAGCAGTTGGAAATCTGCACCCGCCGCGTTCGGTACAGCATTGGAACCAACCGTAAAGACACCATGGCTGACAAAAGATATGTGGGTGCGCCGCGAAATTGATATTAAAGACGATCTGGCTGGTAGAAAGTTATTCCTCGAATATTCTCATGATGACGATTTTGAGCTATATATCAACGGTACTCAAATAGTAAATACAGGTAATTCTGCCAATAAAAATATCATTATCCCTATACCTGAAGAAGTTGCAAAAACAATCAAGCCGGGGAAAAATATAATCGCTGCTCATTGCCTGAACACAGGAGGAGAGGCGCTGGTTGATTTTGGTATATATGAAGAAGGTGATCTTAAACCCCTGTTTGCAACGACTGCGGAACAAACAGCAGTAGATGTACAGGCTACTCAAACCTATTATACATTTACCTGTGGCAATGTCGAATTGAAGCTCTCATTCCTTGCTCCTCTGTTGATGGATGACCTGAATCTGATTTCTCGTCCGGTCAATTATCTCTCTTATGATGTAACGTCTAAGGATGGGCAGGAACATGATGTGCAATTATATTTCGAGGCGGCTCCAAACTGGGCACTGAACTCGCCTGTACAGGAAAGTAAGAGTGAAGGTTACGAAAAAGACAATCTGGTATTCCTGAAAACTGGTAGTACAGAGCAAAATGTTTTGGGCAAAAGAGGTGACGATATACGTATCGACTGGGGTTATTTCTACATGAGTGCTGAAAAGAATGAAAATCTGACTTGTAATGTAGGTGATACTTACGAAATGCGTAACACGTTCGCCCAGTCAGGAAAACTGGATAATAATGCAAGCGTTAAGGACAATAGCAACTTAGCCTTAGCCCAAGCTCTGGGAAAAACAAAATCAGCATCAGGGAAAATAATGCTGGGATACGATGACCTGTATTCTATACAATATTTTAATGATAATCTGCGTGGCTACTGGAATAAGAAAGGGGACAAAACAATTGAGCAGGCTTTTGCCGAGGCTAATGCCGATTACAACGCACTGAAAGATAAATGTGCCCAATTCGATTATGATCTGATCAGTGAAGCAACTCAGACCGGAGGAAAAGAATATGGCGAACTATGCGCTCTTGCTTACCGTCAGTCTATCTCCGCTCATAAACTGGTAGAAGCACCGAATGGTGACCTGCTGTTCCTGTCAAAAGAAAATAACAGTAATGGTTCTATTGGCACAGTGGATATTACGTATCCTTCTGCTCCACTATACCTTATATATAATCCTGAACTGGCTAAAGGTTTGTTGAATCACATCTTCTATTACAGCGAAAGCGGCAAATGGACAAAACCGTTTCCTTCTCACGATGTAGGTACATATCCATGGGCAAACGGACAAACTTACGGTGGTGATATGCCGATTGAAGAAGCCGGCAATATGCTTACAATTACCGCCGCCATTACTGTCATAGAGGGGAATGCCAAATATGCTGAAAAGCATTGGGATATATTAACGACATGGACGAATTATCTGGTAGAAAAAGGCCTCGATCCGGAAAACCAGCTCTGCACCGATGATTTTGCCGGACACTTTGCTCACAATGTAAACTTGTCTGTAAAAGCTATTATGGGTATTGCCTCGTATGGTTATATGGCGGATAAGCTTGGCAAGAAAGATATTGCTGAAAAGTATATCGGTATAGCTAAAGAGATGGCTCAGGAATGGATGAAGATGGCAGATGACGGCGATCATTACCGACTTACATTTGATCAGCCGGGAACATGGAGCCAGAAGTATAATCTGATATGGAACAAGCTCCTTAAGTTCGATGTATTCCCTGCAAGTGTTGCACAAAAGGAAATAGCATATTACCTGACTAAGCAAAATGAGTACGGACTACCTCTCGACAGCCGTAAGAATTATACAAAATCCGACTGGATTATCTGGACTGCTACACTGGCTGATGATAAGGCTACATTCGAGAAATTTATAAGCCCTGTTTATAAATTTATGAATGAGACTACCGACCGTGTTCCGATGAGTGACTGGTACAATACAGACAGTAAGACGCATGTAGGATTTAAAGCCCGCTCTGTGGTCGGCGGATATTATATGAAAATGTTGGAGAAAAAACTGATGAAATAGTATTTTTATAGTACTAATCAAAATAGTCCGATTCAAGCACTGGGGTAAAAAATATTTTTTTTCAGTTTTTATCTTCATTTTTTTGGGCTCATAAAACAAATCCGCAGAGATACCTAATCTCTGCGGATTTGTTTTATCTGTTGAAATTTGTGGTTATTCATAATTTTACTATATTTGTTTTGATAAGACAAACTTTACAAAAATCTCATAATAAACGGTTAGATTACAACTTAATTATAATTTCATACGTAAATAAATTATAGTTTATAGTCCCTAAATAGGACTTTTAGTTATTAAATCGTTATTTCAGACAAAACAAGAGATAACACTTATGGTAATAAATGCACGGTTATTGGATATATTAAAAGGGAACAGCCAAGAAAATTAAAATTTCATACACGTGGTTTATTCCACAATCTTTGGTACTTAGCTGTTGAAGTCAGTTTCATTGTCGGCTTATATGTTACCTATTTGGATAACTGGCGCCAGTAAACATCGACCTTTATTGTAATTTGAGCTATCCGGCTTTAGTATCGACCAAATCCACCTGATAGCCCAGTTTTTCCAACTCTTTCTTCAGGTAAGATTTGCGTTTGGCTTCCATCCTTTGGTTGATATAGTCAGCACCAAGTTCTCTGTATTGTTCTTCTGTGCTCAGTATATGGTAGACAGACTTCAGGATCGAATGTCCTATGGCTACCAGAGCTCTTTTCTTGCCCCGTCTTGCTGCCAACCGGTGATACCTCGCACTGTAGAATGTATTCTTCGTTCTTGTTGCCGCCCAGGCCGCTTCTACAACTGCCGCTTTGGCGGATTTATTTCCGTGGGTGGTTCGTCCGCTTTTTTTTTGCCCGCACTCTCATTGTTGCCGGGAGATATACCTACCCAGGAGCACAGGTGCTTCTCATGTTGCCCGCCACAGCATTTCTCCTTTCCCGCTGAAAACAAGCAATTTACAAGAATGTTTTTCTTGACAGGTAACGATTTGGAAACGAGCGAGGTGCTGTTATTTTCCTCACTTTGCTTTTTGCATATAAAGAACGACTTTCGACTACAAATCTACAAAAGATTATTTGTCGAAGAAAATTATTGAAACCTTTTCTTACTGGATATTCCATTTGCTGATTCATAAATGTTATGGCTAAAACAAATAGTAAAGCTCCCTTACCTCTAAAGGCAAGAGAGCTTTGTCAATTTTGATTTTTTAATCGAAGAGTATTTGAATTATTTGCTTTTGAAAAAGCGTATTATTTCCCCTATCAACAAAACAAATGAAGTAGAACCGATAATTAATCCCCAATCTTTGAATGAAAGAGGAACTGTACGGAATACATCACCGCCAAATTCTACGATTAAAATCTGACCGATTAGAATAACTACTGCAACAATGAGGAATCCAATGCTATTCTTCATATTAGAGAACGCTGATTTACCTGTCAAAAACGCTTTAGCATTGAACATATTCCAAAATTGCAACATAACAAAAATAGTAAAGAAGCGAGACAAGTCATAACGGCTTACTTCACCATTTTGAGTAAACATAAATAATAATCCCAACAATATTGCCACAAATGTAAATCCAACAAACAAAATATTGAACCTCATGGCAGGCGTAATAATGAAAGCATCATTCTTTCGAGGCTTATTATTCATTACCTTTTCATTAGGGGGCAGCGAGGCTAATGCTCCGGCTGCGAAAGTATCCATTATCAAATTGACCCAAAGCATCTGGGTTACAGTTAATGGTAGCTCATGACCAAAGATAGAGCCCAAAAGCACAATGACCAATGCGGCTACATTAATGGTTAATTGAAAGAGAATAAAACGCTGAATGTTTTGGTAAAGCGAACGTCCCCACATGACAGCAGACGCAATACTATTGAATGAATCGTCTAATAACGTGATATCACTGGCTTCTTTGGCTACGGAAGTTCCACTACCCATTGACAAACCAACTTGCGCATAATTCAAGGCAGGTGCATCATAGGTTCCATCACCTGTAACAGCAACGATTTCTCCTTTCTGCTGTAAAAGTTGAACTAATCGCTGTTTATCTGTTGGACGAGCGCGACACATTATTTTTAGATGTTCTACCCGTTTAAGCGCATCCTCATCCGAAAGATTTTCAAAATCAGTCCCGGTAATAATATTATGCAGATTATCACTTTCGTTCCATATCCCAATTTGGCGACCAATTTCTTTGGCTGTTCCGGGAGTATCGCCGGTCACAATTTTCACATTGATTCCGGCATTAAGACAGACACCTACGGCAGCAGGAACATCTTTACGAACAGGGTCAGAAATAGCCGTGATCCCCAAATAAGTGAGATTCACGTTGGCAATATTTCCATTTTCAAACCGAGGCTTATCATCTTCTACGATTTCATAAGCAAAACCAAGGGTACGCATAGCCTGATTTTGGTATTGCAATAAAAGTTCTTCTATTTGATTTACTGAATCAGCAACAGGATTCTTTTCTGACGTAAAAAGCACATTGCTACACTTTGAAAGCACTATTTCAGGTGCGCCTTTTACATACAATACTTTTTTCTTTAGTAAAGGAGAATAAACCAACGTTGCCATAAACTTACGCTCTGTGCTAAAAGTTAGTTGATTTATAACCTCTGCACTCTCTCTAATATCCAAATAATTGATTTGTTGATTGTGTAGCCATAACAACAATGCTGCTTCCGTGGGATTACCCAATGATTTGATTTTTTGAGGGTCGGAATAATCGAGATAAGCCGTTGAATTGACAGCAATACTTTCTTTTATCAAATTACTTAATTCATCACCTTTCAAAGTTTGATTATTAAGAGCAAAAAACTTTGTTTCATGCACTTGCATCTGATTTTGAGTAAGCGTTCCGGTTTTATCGGTACAGATAACCGTTGTTGCACCCATTGTTTCACAGGCGTGCATTTTCCGCACCAAATTATTATTTTGAAGCATTCTTCGCATGCTCAATGCCAAGCTTAAAGTTACACTCATTGGCAAACCTTCAGGAACAGCTACCACAATTAGAGTAACAGCCACCATGAAGTATTGCAAAATTCGACCTGCAATATCTAAACTTATCCACGCCTCTTTATTAAGCGGGTTTATTCCGAATACAAAACCTAAACCGGTTAACACAATGAATGTCAATATTCCGAAACCAATCCATTTTAGCCAACTTCCATCCTCAATGCTTTTAGGAACTTCTTTCTCCTTGCCAAGTAATTCAAAAGCATCATAAATAATAGGAACCCACACTTTAGTTAACACAACCATTGCCGATGTGATTACAATTCCGATTGATCCAAGTTGGACAATAGAAAAAGAGGTTGTTCCTAAAAATAAATCTTTAACAAATAAAGCAAGAAATGTAAGTACAGCAAGAATAAAGCCGACCACCCCTATAAACTTAGCCAACTTATCAAGCTGCATATTAAGCGGAGTTTCTTCGCCTGTCATCTCAGTTGCTTTTTCTGCAACCTTTCCGTACTCTGTTAAATCACCTACGGTTCTTATTTCCATGATGCCATGTCCATCCATCACTTTGGTTCCTCGCATAGCCCAGTTGGAAGGATAAGTTGCATCCGAGTGAAAATCGGCAGGATTTATTGTTTTATCGACTTTGTTGCAACGGCAGTCAATCTGGTATTTTTCTTCACTATCGTAGCAAGTAAAATTAACTCACTTTGTAAGCATCGGGCATACCAATCCCGATGAATTTATTTAATGTCAAACATTTGAGTTT
>NZ_BAAHWU010000041.1:0-27146 GCF_054601275.1 Dysgonomonas reticulitermitis
AAAGAGTTCTAAATATGAGAACCGCTAACATTCAAAACATTTAAATTATGCCAAGATCAGTCAATCATGTTGCTTCACGCAACCGCAGAAAAAAAGTATTAAAATTAACAAGAGGCTATTACGGAGCTAGAAAAAACGTATGGACAGTAGCCAAAAACACATGGGAAAAAGGTCTTACCTATGCATTCCGTGACCGTCGCGCTAAAAAACGTAACTTCCGTGCATTGTGGATACAACGTATCAATGCAGCTGCACGCCTTGAAGGAACATCTTATTCCCGCCTGATGGGAGCTTTACACAAAAACGGTGTTGAAATCAACCGTAAAGTTCTTGCCGACCTCGCAATGAATCACCCGGAAGCATTCAAAGCAATCGTAGAGAAAGTGAAATAAACAGGAGATATCCGATAATAAAAAAAGAGTGATTAAAAATCACTCTTTTTTTATTATATAAATACAGATTAATTAGTAATCCCTAATTTAGCTTTCACTTTCGGCGCTGCATCTACTGCATTAGAACCAATATGAAGCAACGCTGCTGAGGAATTAAAAATATAGGTATAACCATTTTCATCACCCACATCTTTAATAGCTTTTCTCAACTTATCTTGTAAAGGTAATAAAAGAGATTGTTGCAGTTTCTCATATTCTTCCATACTTGTTTTCTGATAAGTCTCAAATCTGCTTTCCAAGTCGCTAATTTGCTTTTGTCTATCAAGTATTATCGCTTCGGTAAGTTCTTTTGTATCAGTTTTCTGAAACTCCGTCATTTTGGCTGTATATTCAGCCTGAATCCCTTCTCTTACTTTGGTTATTTGTTCTCTCTTAGTTGCTAATTGGCTTTCTACATCTTTGATTTCAGGCATTTTGCTAAATACCTCTTCTGCATTGACGTAAGCAAATTTATCTTGAGCAAACATTCCTAACGGGGCTAGTACAAAAAGTACTAGAATTAATTTTTTCAACATAGTTATAGTTAATTTAATTGGTTTTTTTTTCGGGGACAAATATAAATAATTATTTCGAATATCCGAGTTTTGCCAAGACTTCATTACTTATATCTATTCTCGGAGAGGCAAATATAACACTTTCGGCCGAAGCTCTATCCAATACTAATTGATAGCCCTTGGCTTCTGAAATTTCTTTTATAGCATTATAAATATCATCCTGAATAGGCTTCACCAATGCCTCCCTCTTTTTAAAGAGTTCTCCTTCGGGTCCGAAATACTTACGATTAAGTTCTTGCAAGCCCTTTTCCTTTTCTACAATTTCATTTTCCCGTTTAGTCTTTTGCTCTTTAGAGAGAAATGCTAAATCTGCCTGATACGACTTATACATGGTCTTTACTTCCTGCTGAACCTTTTCTACTTCTCCCTGCCATTTTTTGGACATCACCTCTAACTGTTCCTGAGCGGTCTCATAGCTACTTATATTCTTGAGAATATATTCCATATCTATCAAGGCGAATTTTTGCGCATAACTTCCTGCTGCGACACCTATAAATAAAGCTATAACTAAAAGTATTCTTTTCATAACAACTAATTTTAATATATAATAATTAGACGTCTTATCAATCTATTTGTTTATTCTCGTAACTATAAATAATGTTAAATTAGAATTCCTGCCCTATCACGAAGTGAAATTGACTCCCGCTACGAGCTGAATAGTTGTTTGGACTATCGAAACCATAAGCCCAGTCGATACCCATAAGCCCAATCATCGGCAACATAATACGGGCACCGAACCCTGCTGAACGTTTCAATTGGAACGGATTGAAATCTTTGAGGTCACTCCATGCATTACCGGCCTCAACAAATCCCAAAACATAGATAGTCGACGATGGTTCTAATATTAACGGATATCTCATTTCCAGAGCTAAACGCGTATATGCACTGGCATTACTACTTAGTGATCCGTTTTCATATCCACGAAGACCGATAGTTTCTGTTGCATATGTGCTGGAATAACCCGACATGCCATCTCCCCCAACATAGAATGTTTCAAACGGGGATTTCTTATATTTATTGAAGTAACCTACAAATCCATATTCAGCACGAGTCATCAATACTGGGGTTCTCTTTACTTCCGGTCCAGCCAAAGATGTAAATGTTTTGGATTTGAATTTCCACTTATGGTATTCAACCCATTTAAATTTATCTCCGTTTTCATATCCAGATCCATCCGACTTCATATTTTTATAGTCTTTACCATCCCACATCGAAAAAGGAGGCGTTACCTGAAGGCTTAAGGACATATCTGTTCCTCTACGGGTATATATAGGGTTGTCAATCGAACGTCTGCTTAATGATAAGTTTAAGCTAAGATTATTGCTTGTACCGTCTTTAACAATAAAATATGCCCAATCTTTCATGTTATAAAGTTGGTAAGAAAGCTCTGCTTGTACAGTAAAATAGTCATCGGGCCATGTCAGACGTTTTCCGTATCCAACAGAGACACCTATCATCTGTATACTTTTATTCGGATCGGCAGCGACACTGTAATCGCCTCCATAACCGCTACCATAGCCACTTCCATATCCGCCATAGCCACCATAGCCACCATAACTTGAATACGGATTATATCCATAATAGCTATTATTGAGGTATCTACTGTTTATATCAGTCTGACGTGAATAATATGCGCTTACCGACAACGAATTAGGGCGCTTACCTCCAAACCATGGATCGAAGAATGAAACCGAATATGATTGATAGTACTTGGCATTTGTCTGGGCGCTCAATGTTAAAGTCTGCCCTTCTCCCTGAGGTATAATACCTTTATATGTGCTTGGATTTAAAAGATTCTTCAAGGAGAAGTTTGTAAATTTCAAACTAAGCTTGCCAATAATACCAGTTTGTCCCCAACCTGCGGAAAACTCAATTTGGTCATTCGCTTTTGACACCAAAGGAAGCCCTATGTCTACTGTTCCGGATTCCGGATCAGGAGATATGTCGGGATTGCTAAGTTGTTCCGGGTCAAAGTGCCCCATCTGAGCCACCTCCCGCATCGAACGGACAATATCGTCACGGCTATAAAGCGCTCCCGGCCTGATTCTTAACTCACGACGCACAACATCTTCATATACGCGGTCGTTACCCGAAATAGAAACTCTACGTATAGTAGCCACAGGCCCTTCGGAGATACGTATCTCCAAATCGACAGAGTCATTGGCCAAATTAACCTCTACAGGATCTGCGTGTGAAAATAAATATCCATTATTTTGGTAGAAAAGATTCATTACAGCACCGTCGTCGGAAGAGAGACGTTCTATAAGCTTCTTCTGATTATAGACATCCCCAGGCTTCATATTCAGCTGGGTCTGGAGTTTCCATGTCTCATACTTCGTATTTCCTACCCATTTGATATCCCTTATAAAGTATTTGTTCCCTTCATCAACTTTTATTTTTATATCAACCCTATCCGGTTTTATCGAAGAAGTGATCGTATCCCATGTGATCATAGCATCACGATAACCTAACTCATTATACTTAGCGATAAGATTCTCTTTATCTTCTTCATAGCTTTCCGGAGCAAATTTTGTGGAACGAAGGAAGTTTCTTAACCATGCATTAAAAGTACTTTTATGCCGGGTTTTCTTCATGGCTTTCTCCAAAACAGCAGCCTTTACCTGATCATTCCCTTCAATTATTATACTATTTACCTTGGTTTTATCTTTTTTTGTAACATCTATATGTAAGATAACATAATTCTCCTTAGACAAATCAGGCGCTTCTGTTATTTTAATATCCGCGTTATTATACCCTTTATCATCAAAATATTTCTTGATAATGGTTTTGGCTCTATCCATTGCATGTGGAGTAATCTGCAAATCAACCATCAGACCGATTTTATTTCCCAGTTCTTGTTGCTCCGATTTTTTCATACCCGAATAAACAATACTGGAAATACGAGGGCGCTCACTTAATTTTATTTCAAGCCATATTTTATTCCCCTCTACCTTTGTCGCAAGAATCTTTGTGTCAGAGAATAATTTCTGCTTCCAAAATTTTTTCACAGCATTAGTTATTTCCGGTCCCGGTACTTCTATTATGTCCCCTACTGCCAGTTCGGAAAAACCAATCAGAGTAAAATCCTCATAACCGGAATTCGCTGGTTTGTTAACTTTTATATCAGCTATTTCGTATTTTTTTGGTGTATTGTACGATATCTCCGGAACATCTTCCAGACTGGTTCCAATAGCTTTATTTATATTTTTTACTTCAATACTATCTACTACCTGCCCTTTTATTCCTATAGAAAAAAGACAGGAAATAACTACTAAAATGAATAAACCTTTTTTTGACATATTGGGTTTGATCGTTGTTTCTTATCGTATATATTTTTATTTATCTCCTATTATTCAAGTCCTTTAATAACCTGTTCGCTGGTTTTTCCAAAACGGCGTTCCCTGTTTTGGAAACTCACGATAGCTTCATACAAAGACTCTTCATTGAAATCAGGCCAAAGTTCATCTGTAAAGTAAAGCTCGGAATATGCTATTTGCCAAAGCAAAAAATTACTTATACGTAATTCACCACCTGTACGAACCAGGATATCAGGATCGGGAATACCATAGGTAGAAAGATGTTTTCCTATTAATTCTTCGGATACAGCATCTGCCGGTAGCCTTCCGGCTTGAACTTCTGCCACAATTTCTTTTACAGCTTCTGAAATTTCCCATTTCGAAGAGTAACTTAATGCTAATATCACGGTAGTACCCGTACAAGACGCGGTCTGATTAAGGCATAAATCTAAAGCAGCCTTAGTATCGATAGGCAAACGGTTTACATCTCCAATAACTTTAACTCGTATGTTATTTTTCACCAAGTCAGGGGTTTCGTTCGACACAGCCTGTATCATCAGAGCCATCAGAGCTTTTACCTCTTCGACAGGCCTCTTCCAATTTTCAGTAGAAAAAGTATAAAGTGTTATGTAAGGAACTTTTACTTTTGCCGCGGCTTCGATGGTTCTGCGCACAGCCACAATACCTTCTCTATGCCCATATGCACGATCCAGGTTCTGACGCTTCGCCCATCGCCCATTACCATCCATGATAATAGCAATATGGCTTGGAATTTTTTCTTTATCTATTTGGTCAAAAAATGACATCTATATTTTATTTATAATTAATCTAAATTCAAACAGGGACATACCCTAACGCCAAAATCCCATGTTATACTTATCATTGTCAAGGAATACCAGTCATTGTTTTTCAAAAAGTTTCCTTTTATATTATATGGACTATCCAAATCAAACTTTGCATTCGTCTTAGTAACATCGAATGAATCGCTAAACAACTTTCTGAAGGAAAACTCAAAACCAAGATTCAAACGATCTCTTATTTTATATTTTAATCCTATGCCAACCGGGACATTCATATCTAAGAATTTCTTTTCTCCGGAAGCAAAGGTTATACCTACTCCTGTAAAAAGATATGGACTTAGACGTTTAGCTCCTAAATAACCGAACTTATCACTGTAATTAAAGAAGTTAAATTCTATCTGGCTCCCAAGTTCATAAAACATTCTGTTAAAAGAAACCTGCTCACCAAAAGGAAATTTATTTCCCGAATTTCTAGTGTCTCCCGATACTTGACCCAAAACAAAATTATTCTTAACCGACCATCTCAAGTCTATATTGTATCGAAAAATCACTCCTGCCGAGACTCCGGGATCCTGATATAACTTTGTTTTATTAGCATCTCCCATATAAAAAGATGTACCGGCCATACCTCCTATTTCGAACTGATAATCATCTTGCGCTTTCAGTATTATAGAAAAGAAAAAGAAGCTGATAAAACAAAACAAAACAAATATCTCTTTTCTCATCATAAATTCTTTTACCTAATACCTTTCTAACGTAGAAACAAGGATATAAGTATGCCTGAGACAGATTTTCGCCTACAGATCAATGAGCCAAACGGTTTATACGCCCTTTCCAGACTTGTCTGACCGGAGATCCTGAAGCTTCTATCGAGGTGTCTATTCCGCCGAATATCCATATATAATTGTCACTATCTACTATTATCGATTGTTTCGAACTCGACATTCCGGGTATGAATTTTTCTTTTGTGGAAGCTGCAACCCATTTGGATCCAAAACTGCTTGTTTTATAAAGCAAATTTTTAGTCAATGCATATACATAACCATCATATAAGAATGTACGAATACCTTCGGAAGGGTCGAACAATGTATTTTTCTGATTAGATTCTATCTCTAATTGTCCGTCACCTTGACGAAGAGACCAAGTTAAGTTAGAAGAGGTCTGCGCAGCTGTGACAACAAGGATGTTTCTATTCAGGTTGCTTCTGTCATAACTCGTCACAGATGTAAATCCTGTAGCAGGGAACCCTGCCGGCACTTCATTTGATTCCTTACTATAACTAATATTTTCTACTATCTGCAACGACTGCATATCCGAGGTTTTAGCAAAAACATATTTTCCTGATTGTTTGGTTATAACCAGAAGAGAATCTTTTGCGGCCTCTTTACCCGGCAATACGCCAAGAATACTTTGAACATTCGAATTGCTTACTTGCCAAGCAACGCCATCAGTGGAACTATACGCCTTCTCGTCTGCATCTACGGCATAAAACTCTCCGTTGAAAGAAGTAATGCTTTCCAATTTCACAGTCGCTGGAATTACTGTCGTAGACTGCTTTTTCCAAGATGATGTAGATGTCGCACTCTTATCTATTTCGTATGAATAAAATTTACCATCTTTATCGATAGAGAATGTATGAAATACCGAGTCTACTAAAAGAGTTTTTTGCCTATCTATAGTGTTCGGCAATTCGAAAGAGCCGGTTACATTCGTCCAAACAAGTGAATCCGGATCAACCTTGTGAATACGAATATCAATAGTGTAAGTCCGGGCATCAGCAGCATTCCCATTAGCAGGAGTAACTTTTATTCTGGGATATAAAGAAAAGTCTATCGAATCGGAAGTATTCCATCCCACAACAGAATCGTTAGGATATAAAATTTCTATTTTATATGGGTTTTCATAGGTAAGTGTCGCCATATATTTTGTCAGTCTGGTCTTATATGGTAACGAATCCGAATTGTATATCAGCGACCGGAATTGATCTATAGAAAATCGCGTTTTTGCCAATATTGGAAAATTTACAGAGTCAATACTACTGGCATTTGAGAGGGTTGCCGATAGTGTTAAGGAATATATCTGAGCATTTGCTGAAGCATCTTCTGTAACATAGTTTGTAGAATTATCATTACATGATGCTAAAGTAACGACAGAAAAAGCGATGAATAATAGTTTAGTGATTTGCTTCAATTTCATTAGTTTAAACGGATTTATTCAAATATCAATGTGCAAAAATAGAAAGAATTTCGGCTTACACGTCAATAAATTTAATATTTATAAAATTTTATAGTTATCAGGACAAAGCTGTATTTGTCTGGATGTACCCCATTTCCATTCCTTAACAGTTCTTCCTGTAATGACAGGAGCCTTAATTCCATTCCCGAAAGAAATATGAGATATCTCAATATATGCTTCATCCCACAAATGTTTATCAATAAGGCTTTGAAGGAGTTCTCTCCCTCCTTCCACCAGTACAGAATCGATCTTGCGTTTTTTAAGGACAGAGAAAATATTTTCAATAAGATTTTCTTCAAAATCAACCTTGATAAAGGTCAAATTTTCAATAAAAGACCTGACCGTTTCTTGTTCCGTAAAAACGACAGTTTCTACATTGCCGTCAAAAATAGTATAACCAGAAGGGATACGCCCTGTTCTGTCAAGAACAACCCGAACAGGATTCCGACCATACCAATATCTTGTTGTCAGCGAAGGATTATCATTTACAGCAGTATTTGTTCCGATCATAATACTTCCTACTTCTGCCCTTTTCTTATGGACAAGCATCCTGCAAAAATCATTGGAAATAGGTGTAGGACTTGGATTTTCACCTTCAAGGCGGACTTTATCTATAAAACCATCTTCTGTTTGAGCCCACTTCAGGTAAATATAAGGTCTATTATACATCTGGGCAACGAAGAACTCCTTATTCAACATCTTCGCTTCCTTTTCCAGAATACCGATGGTCACATCGACACCTGTAGCCTGCAACATCTTGATTCCCCTACCCGAAACAGCAGGATAAGGATCAAGACATGCTACCACTACACGGGGAATTCCCATGTCGATAATTAATTGAGCACAAGGTGGGGTTTTTCCATAGTGAGAGCAAGGCTCTAACGAGACATATATTGTGGATTCTTTCAGTAACGACTTATCCCTGACACTATTAATAGCGTTCACTTCTGCATGAGCCTCACCGTATCGACGATGATAACCTTCTCCGATTATCTTGCCTTTGTGCACAACAACGGCTCCTACCATTGGATTAGGATATACAAATCCTTTTCCATTGAGGGCCAGCTGAAGGCAACGTCGCATATATTTTTCGTCAATAATCATCCTTTCTGTATTTCTACAAAGAGAAACGCAATAACTACTGAGATATTTTAAATTAAATATTTTTTATGAAAATTACCGGGCTGCAATCACTTCTATTTCTACAAGCGCACTTTTCGGCAAGTCCCGTACAGCAAAAGCCGAACGTGCCGGAAATGAGCCGGTAAACTGCTGTCCGTATACTTCATTCATAGCAGCAAAACCAGCTATGTCATTCAACAGGACTGTAGTTTTCACTATATTATCCACTGTCAGGCCGGCTTCGGCAAGAATTGCTTTTATATTTTTAAAACATTGCTCCGTTTGTTCTTTTACTCCCCCCGGCACAAAAGCTCCGGTTGCAGTATCAATAGGAAGTTGCCCTGATAGAAATACGATTCCATTTACTTCTATTGCCTGACTGTATGGACCTATAGCCGCAGGCGCGCTTTCTGTTGCAATTACTTTTTTCATTCAATTTTTGTTTCGGTTGTTTATAATTCTTTTTGACGGATAACCTCATAAATCAGCACTCCTGCCGCTACCGACACGTTCAATGAGCCAATAGTTCCAAACTGAGGAATTTTCACCAAATTATCAGCAATCCGCAGATTTTCATTCGACACCCCAACATCCTCAGCCCCCATCACGATGGCAATAGGCCCGGAATAGTCCACCTTTGTATAAAGCTCCGCGCCACGCTCGGTAGCAGCAACAACTTTTATACCACTGTTCTTTATATGTTGAATGGCAACTGTAAGATTTGGCTCTTTGCAAACAGGTATTTTCAGCAATGCTCCGGCCGAAGTTTTTACAGCGTCAGCATTAACGGTTACACTTCCTTTCGCCGGAATAACTATCGCATTGACTCCTGCAACTTCACACGTCCGGGCAATAGCACCAAAGTTGCGAACATCGGTAAGCCCATCCAGAATTAGAAAAAACGGGTCTTTACCATTCTCGTATAGAAAAGGGATAATATCTTCAATGCGTTCGTATGTAATGGCAGACAAGAAAGCGATAACACCTTGATGATTCTTACGGGTAAACCGGTCAAGCCGTTCTATCGGAACACGCTGAACAGCGATATTCTGAGATTTAAGCAAAGCAAACAGCTCCTTCGACAAATCTCCCTGAAGCTCACGCTTTATGATGACTTTATCTATTTCTTTTCCGGCTTCTATTGCTTCTATAACGGCACGAATGCCAAATATCATTTCTTTTTCTTTCATTCTTTATATAGAGATTTTCAGCAAACAAATATACTACAACAATAAGTAAAATAAAAATGATACCTCTTTTAAGAACCTGTTTAAATTTTATTCGTTCCGATTTTCAGAACTATTTTTAAAATGATTTTTTCTTTTCTGAAGCGCGAATAGCGGGCTATTCAAGCTGAAGAAAGGGAAAAATCAGATAAAAAGAGACTGAAAATGAACGAAAAAAGAGCTATAATAAAATGTTTTGGTAAAATTTAAATAGGCTCTAAGTAAAAGGATATTAAAATATGGCTCTTCCGGAGCAAATCGTCACCTTTAAATAAATTATGTGAATCAGTAGTTGAATTAATAATCACAGGAACGAAGTGTATGTAATTAATTGTTCGGTTATTTTCATCCTTTTCTTCTGCGCGCAATCTGTGATTGCTTATATTCTCAACATATGCTCATCACTGCCGCGCCCTGCCGGGCTTGTCCTTACTTTTGGCATTGCCCAAAAGTAAGCAAAAAGCTAGCGCTTCGTCCCTCGGCGACCCACAACCGGTTTGCCGGCTGAAAGGGACGAACGGGCTATCGCCCCGTCCCTTTCTACGCCGCCTGCACCGTGTGGGTTCCCCCGCCTGCGGAACGAATGCGCGGGAGGCTGACGCACGACAAGCGGCTGCCTTGTCTGGCTTTAGCTGCGCCGTTAGCTTCAAGTACGGGGCACCCATAGGACGAAAAGGCGTTAAAAACAAAAACGTGTTTGAGCTTATCAAATGATTTGTATTATACAAAACCCGGAGCGAGTTTTTTTGTTTAGCCTTTAAGTCCGTTATGGGTCGGACGTTGAAGCGGGGGCGCAAAAGCGTTTTTGGTTCCTTTTGCGGCTTTGGGCAAAAGGAACGCAAGCAATCTTTGATTGCGCGCAGTACAAGATAACCGAACGTTTTTACACTACAGGAATAACTGCAACTGCTGATTGGCATAAATAATAAAGAAGACCTGCCTTAATAGACAAGTCTTCCTATATTTACACCTTAGATCGGTACTGCACGCGAATGCGTTACAGGTTATTTTTCTTGTCCTGCATGGACTTGCAACGTTTCGAATTTATAATTACTCTTAGCTTATTTCAATATCATGTTTATAAAAAACAATTAGCATATGATTAGATATGCTAATTGCCTTAACTACTTAATCTAATAAACTAAACAAACTTAATTAAAGCGGGTATTCTTCGAATGCATACAACACCGTAGACAGATAGCGTTCACCTGTATCGGGTAGTATAACAACTATATTTTTCCCTTTATTTTCTTCTTTTTTAGCCAACACTGTAGCCGCATAAGCAGCTGCCCCTGAAGAGATACCAACAAGCAAACCTTCTTCACGGGCCAGTTCACGGCTTGTACGTATAGCATCATCGTTGCTTACCTGTAAAATTTCATCGACAACCGATCCGTCATACGTTTTTGGAACGAAGCCGGCACCTATACCTTGTATTTTATGAGGCCCCGGATTACCTCCTGACAAAACCGGGGAATCGGCAGGTTCTACTGCTACTATTTTCACATTAGGATTGTATTTTTTCAAAACCTCTCCCACTCCACTTACAGTACCGCCCGTACCCACTCCGGAAACAAAAATATCAACTTTTCCATCGGTATCACGCCAGATTTCCTCTGCTGTCGTTTTTTTATGAATAGCCGGATTCGATGGATTTGCAAATTGTTGAAGAATCACCGCTTTTGGATTTTCTTTTTGTAGTTCTTCAGCTTTCGCTATTGCTCCTTTCATTCCTTCCGGCCCGGGAGTAAGTACAATATTTGCACCCAGGGCTTTCAGTAAGTTTCTACGCTCTATGCTCATGGTTTCGGGCATTGTCAAAGTCAATTTATAACCTTTGGCTGCTGCCACGAAGGCCAGGCCTATACCGGTATTACCACTGGTAGGTTCTATAAGCTCGCTGTCCGGCTTCAAAACACCTGCAACTTCAGCATCTTCGATCATCGCATTTGCTATACGGTCTTTAACGCTTGATGCAGGATTGAAATATTCCAGTTTACCTATTACTTGAGCACTTAATCCGCGCTTTTTATTATAGTTCGACAGTTCCAACAAAGGGGTATTTCCTATTAAGTCTGTAAGTTTTTTTGCAATCTTTGCCATATTGTTATATGTATTAATTTGTTATTATTGATTGAGACAAAGGTATACGTTTTTTATACATAACACAATCGCCTAAACAGGGTATTTTAATACCACAAACATGGTATATTATTTAAAGTAAAAAACGTTAAGGTGGGCACGCAATATAAATTATTTCCGCTATATTCGCAGTGCCTTAAATATTATTTTGACTCCAAAACATAATGGTTACAAAGGCGTTTTATTTATAAAAATAAAAGTCATGGAGATATCCGAGCTATATAATATATATAAACAATATCCAGAAGTTTCTACAGACACCCGCAACAGCCCGACGAATTCAATTTTTTTCGCTCTCAGGGGAGCAAATTTCAATGGCAATGAATATGCTGAAAAGGCAATAGATTCAGGGTGTAGCTACGCAGTAGTAGATGAAGCCAAGTACGCCACACGCCCTAATATAATAGTTGTAGAAAATAGCCTCGAAACATTGCAAAGATTGGCAAACTACCATCGTAAGCAAATAAAGACCCCTATCATTGCAATTACAGGCACAAATGGAAAAACCACGACTAAAGAGCTGATAACCTCTGTCCTTGCGCAGGAATACAACGTAGTTTCTACACAAGGTAATCTAAACAATCATATTGGAGTTCCTTTAACGTTATTACGCATTAAAAAAGAGCACGAAATAGCAGTAGTGGAAATGGGAGCCAGTCACGTTGGCGAAATTAAATTCTTATCTGAGATAGCCGAACCCAACTATGGTATTATAACCAATTTGGGGCATGCTCATATCGAAGGCTTTGGCTCGTTCGAAAATGTAGTAAAAGCTAAAGGTGAACTATACGAATACATCCGCAGTACAACAGACGGGAAAATATTCATCGACCACACCAATACGCTTCTCAGAGAAATGTCTGAAGGTATTACCTCTGTATATTACGGTTTGGAAGACGATCTGTTTGTTTCAGGCAAAGTTGTATCCATCAGTCCATACCTTGAATTTGAGTGGAAATTTTTAAATACCCGAAAGAAAGTAAAAACAAAATTAATAGGTGAATACAACCTTTCTAATCTATTAGCAGCCATTACAGCGGGAAAATATATGGGAGTTAATTCTGATAGAATTTGTAAGGCTATAGCCAGTTATGAACCGACTAACAATCGTTCTCAATTGAAAGAAACGGACAAAAATAAGCTAATCATAGATGCATACAATGCCAACCCTACCAGTATGCATGCTGCGTTAGAAAACTTTGACCACATGAATGTCCGGCACAAGGTTCTTATATTGGGAGATATGAAGGAACTGGGAGCTGATTCAGATATAGAACATCAAAAAATAGCAGATTATATAGCTCAACATAATTTTGACAATGTACTATTTGTTGGAGAAAATTTCAGTAAAGTAAAAACAGATTGTCTATGCTTTGAGAACCTCGATGGTTTACGGGACTACTTACAAAAACATCCCATAGATAACTCTTACATCCTGCTGAAAGGATCGCGAGGGGTTCAGCTCGAACGATGTATCGATTTACTATAAACATACAAACAAGAGCGGCTCCTAAAGGTCGCTCTTGTCATATAATTACCAAGAAAAGCAATTAACACAAAACAAAAAACTAATTGAGTAAATAATTAGATGAACAAACTGATAAGTTTGCACTATTAATAAATTAACCTAAAAATCATAAAATGAGAAGAATTCTTTTATCCCTGTTATGCGGCTTCATACTAACATCTGTTTCAGGGAGAGAGGTAACTCCTTTCAATGACGGGTGGTCTTTCAAGAAAGGGCCATTCAATAGCAGCTCTGCAATTCTATCTACAAACTATATCGGTGGAAAATGGGAGGAAGTAAAGATTCCACATACATGGAATGCAGAAGATATGCAAGTGGCTATGGCTAACATATCAGGGTTCCGTAATCCCCAAGATCGTTTCTACACAGGCGAAGCTATGTACAAAAAGATGTACACCCCCGATATTCCTTTAAAAGACAAGCGGATTTTTCTCCGCTTCGAAGGTGTCGGGTCTGTTGCCGAAGTGTATGTCAACAATCAATTTGCAGGAAGACATCTTGGCGCATATTCCGCATTTACTGTTGAGATAAGCAGGCTTCTTAAATACGGAGAAGGAAACGAGATAATAGTAAAAGCCGATAATAGTGAACGCCCGGATGTTATTCCGGTCAACAATGTTTTATTTGGCGTATATGGAGGTATTTATCGGGATATTTCACTTATAATCACCGAAAATCTAAATATCGCCGTTACAGATTATGCTTCACCGGGAATCTATATTTCCCAGGATAATGTAACGAAGAAATCGGCAGACGTAAATATCAAAATAAAAGTTGATAATAGAACCGGTTCGGTTCAAAATGCCAGCCTTATCACCACAATATATGAGATGGACGGAAAAACCATCAAATCGAAAAAAGAAACTCCGGTAAGAGTAAATCCTCAAGGAAGACAGTTTTTCATCCACGATTTCAGAATAACCAATCCTCACTTATGGCAGGGACTGGAAGACCCGTATTTGTATAAAGTAGTAACTCAAATCGTATCAGGAGAAAGAGTGATAGATGAAGTCGTACAACCATTAGGTCTAAGGCATTTTGAGCTGAAAACAGGAGACGGAATGTACCTGAATGGCAAAAAAGTTCCTATGTATGGTACATGCCGCCATCAGGACTGGTGGGGAAAAGGTAGCGCTTTGACAAAAGAAGACCACAATACCGATCTTGAAATAATAAAAGAAATGGGGGCAACAACCATTCGTTTTGCGCACTATCAGCAAGCAGAACAAATATATGCGAAATGTGATAGCATCGGATTTATCATATGGGCGGAAATTCCGTTTGTGAATAGAGTAAGCACTCTGGAAACGGAAAATGCAAAGCAACAATTAACTGAACTTATCCGTCAAAATTACAACCATCCGTCTATATACGTATGGGGATTGCATAACGAAGTATACACTCCGTTTGAACAAACTATTCCTTTGACAACCACCCTTCATGACCTGGTCAAAACAGAAGACCCTTACAGATACACCGCCTCGGTAAGTGGATACAATAAAATAGACGCCGCGGCAAACAATAACGCCGACATTCAGGGCATAAATCACTATTTCGGTTGGTATGGCGGGAAAATAAGCGATATAGACAGTTGGGTGAAGAAAGCTGAAAAAGAATTTACGGAATATAATGTCATGTTTTCCGAATATGGAGGTGAGGCAAATATAAACCAACAAAAAGAAAATGTAGGAGAAATAGGCGATTGCTGCGGGTACGACAAGAAGTATTACGAAACATGGGGAACAAAATTCCATGAAATACAATGGGGAGTAATTGCTAAACACCCATTCCTGATGGCATCGTATATATGGAATACATTCGACTTTGCTACCCCTATGTCATCGCAAGGAGGAGTACACTCCCGCAATATGAAAGGACTGGTTACATTCGACCGCGAAACAAAAAAAGACCCGTTCTACTGGTATAAGGCTAACTGGAGTAAAGAACCTGTGCTATACCTAACCCAACGCAGGGCTATAGACAGGGAAAACGAATACACTTCAGTAACTGTATACTCTAATGTCGGAACACCTCAGTTATTTGTAAACGGCGCTGAAATAAAAGATCTCTCGGAAGGAACAACTTCGATACATTATATTTTTAATAGCGTTAAACTAAAAGAAGGAGAGAATATTATCGAAGTAAAAGCGACTAAAGACGGTAAAAATTATGAAGATAAAATACGTTGGATGTATTCTGAAAAAAACAAAGGAAAATCTGACAATCCGGCTCCGGTAGAGAAAACCGAAGAACATATAGGACTATGATGTGATTTAAAGATTTAAAGTTCAAAAATTTAAAGATTTTATCTATAGATAGTGGTAATTTGAAAATTTGAAAATTAGCGAATTAGCAAATTTGAAAATGAATGTGGAAAATGTTACTTTTTAGTTAAAAAAGTAGGAGTTAAATAGTTATGAGTTATGAGTTATGAGTTTTAAGTTCTAAGCGCTAACTACTGACTACTATTTACTGTAGAAGTTTGTTACATTTTAGTTAAAAAGTTATGAGTAGACGAGATACGAGGTACAAGTTGTTGACTGATGACTGTAGAAGTTTGTTACTTTTTAGTTAAATTCCGGTTTGTCATGCTGACGACAGGAAGCATCTCCTGTCTCTCGGGGATCGGGATCCTTCCCTGCGGTCAGGATGACAAAGAGGGTAGCCGCGCGAGCAAGGGCTAACAGCTAACAGCTATCGGCTAACAGCTAAAAAATGACTGTAGAAGTTTGTTACTTTTTAGTTAAAAAAGTTACGAGTAGACGAGGTACAAGGTACAAGTTGTTGACTGACTACTGACTACTGCTGACTGTAGTCGAGATCCTTCCCTGCGGTCAGGATGACAAAGAGGATACGATGTTTAATTTGAAAATTAGCGAATTTGAGAATTTGAAAATGAGTGTGGAAAATGTTACTTTTTAGTTAAAAAGTTACGAGGTACAAGTTGTTGACTGTTGACTAACTACTGACTACTATTTACTGTAGAAGTTTGTTACATTTTAGTTAAAATAAAGAATAAATAATTATGAAGAAAATCAGCTTTTTGATCCTTTTACTAAGCAGCATAATCGTTTTTGCGGGTTTTGCTCAAAATGAAAAAAAAGAAAGAATACCTCTAAAACATGGCGCCCACCAGATAGGAAAACGAACTGACGCGGCCATGCAACGATGGCGTGAATATGGATTAGGCCAATTTATTCACTGGGGTGTATATGCCATTCCGGGTGGACAATGGAATGGAAAAACTTCCGGAGGGGCAGCCGAATGGTTCAGATCTTCGGGACTTATAACCAATGAGGAATACGATAATCTTTATAAGCAGTTCAACCCCACAGATTTCGATGCTGCGAGATGGGCAAAACAAGCAAAACAAATGGGGGCAAAATATGTAATATTTACGACAAAACATCACGATGGATTCTGTATGTGGCCCAGTAAATATACTGACTATACTATAGCCAATACTCCATATAAAAAAGACATCGTCAAACAAATAGTAGATGCATATGCAGCCGAAGGCATCGACGTTTATCTGTACTTCTCCATTATCGACTGGAGCCATCCGGGCTACATATCGGGCGGAAATATAAATTCGCCTGAAATAAAGAAAGCTTTTCAGGCAGGAGAAAGAGAAATATTCAATCCTTTCAAAACTAAAGAACAAGAAAAAAAATACGAAGATTTTAAATCCTTTACGCGCAACCAACTGATTGAGCTTTTAGACAATTATACTACTATCAAGGGCCTTTGGTTCGACGGATCGTGGGATGTAGCATGGGTAAAAAATGCACCGTGGGTAGACAGTGTCGGATTAGAATTAAGGGCCAAGCATCCGGGACTAATAATCGGTAGCCGCTTCAGATCTGACGAATACGGTAATAGGCATGTAGACTCAAATAACGATTTAATAGACGATTACGATCAACGGTTTGAAAGGAATTTGCCAAGTAACCTGGCCGAAGTAAACGGCAACGACTGGGATTGTGTAATGACTATTCCGGAAAATCAATGGGGATACCACAGGGATTGGACATTGACATATGTAAAAACAGCTTACGACCTGATAGAAATGACCTTACAGGCAAATTCATTGGATGGTAACTTTGTTATAAACTTTGGCCCTGATGGAAAAGGGAATATGCGTCCGGAAGAAAACCGCATAGCTAAAAGTATAGGAGACTGGATGGCAAAATACGGAGAAGCTGTATATGGAACACATCATTCTATCCTCGAAAAACAAGACTGGGGAGTTTCTACTCAAAAAGACGATGAAATATACCTGACAGTATTCAATAAACCAATGAGTAATATATTGAAAGTGAAAGTGCCAAGAGCAA
Organism: Dysgonomonas reticulitermitis; assembly: GCF_054601275.1. Taxonomy (NCBI): domain Bacteria; kingdom Pseudomonadati; phylum Bacteroidota; class Bacteroidia; order Bacteroidales; family Dysgonomonadaceae; genus Dysgonomonas; species Dysgonomonas reticulitermitis. The sequence goes on from NZ_BAAHWU010000041.1 coordinate 17,693, forward strand.
AAACAAGAGGAAACGTGTATGTAATAGAAAATGCGACATTCTTGTCTACCGGAAAACCGGCGACAATAAATGATGGAGGACGCAACAAAGCAGGGGCTATATTCTACGACATTCCAATTCCGGCAAAGTTCCAAAACAGTGGAGAAGCATTTGTTATTAGAATAAAGCTGAAAGAAGTACCTCAAGGGGAAAAGGGTGCTTATCAGCAGGCAATAACATAAAAAATGCTGAATATTGGGACGAACGGAGTAGTTGCAGGAGACTGTAACTACTCTTTTTTCTAAATTAATGTGAATCAGTAGTTGAATTAATAATCACAGGAGCGAAGTGTATGTAATTAATTGTTTGTTTGATTATTTTCATTCTTTTCTTCTGCGCGCAATCACAGATTGCTAGCGTCCCTTTTGCCCAAAGCCGCAAAAGGAACCAAAAACGCTTTTGCGCCCCGCTTCAACGTCCGACCCATAACGGACTTAAAGGCTAAACAAAAAAACTCGCTCCGGGTTTTGTAGTATACGAATCATTTGATAAGCTCAAACACGTTTTTGTTTTTAACGCCTTTTTCGTCCTGTGGGTACCTCGTACTTGAAGCTAACGGCGCGGCTAAAGCCAGACAAGGCAGGCTCTTGCCGTGCGTCAGCTTCCTGCGCATAAGTTTCGCAGGGCGCGGCAGTGATGAGCATATGTTGAGAACGCAAGCAATCTGTGATTGCGCGCAGAAGAAAATAATCGAACGTTTTTACATTACAGCAATAACTTTAACTGCTGATTGGCATAAAATATTTAATAACGAATTGCTAAAAAGGTACTTGTAATAATTGAAAAAAATTCCTATATTTGCTCTAACAATAACCCGAGAAAATAAAATATTTAAATAAGCTGAAAATATGAAATTTATCGTTTCCAGTACCGCTTTATTGAGTCATCTGCAAGCTATCAGCAAAGTGATAAACTCAAAGAATACATTACCTATTTTGGATTGCTTCCTCTTAGAACTAAATGGTTCCACGCTGACTCTGACCGCAGCCGATTCTGAAACCCGCATGGTAACATCGTTAGAGGTAAATGAAGCTGAAGGCGGTGGAAAATTTGCGGTGAATGCCAAGAATTTACTCGATCCGTTGAAAGAACTACCGGAACAGCCGCTTACATTTGAAATAAATAACGACAATCTGGAAACATTCATCTATTTTCATAACGGAAAATATAATTTTATCGGACAAAGTGGCGAAGATTATCCTCAGCCGAAAGAATTGAAGGAAACAGCTATCAGCTTAACAATCGAACCTCAGACTCTTTTCTCCGGAATCAATCGTACCCTGTTTGCCAGCGCCGACGACGAATTACGTCCCGTAATGAATGGCGTTTATTTTGACATAACACCGGATGACCTGACTTTCGTTGCTTCTGACGGTCATAAACTGGTTCGTTGCAAAACTTTAGCAGCAAAAGGGACAGAACGGGCTTCGTTCATTTTACCTAAAAAACCGGCGAATCTTTTAAAAGCTCTTTTGCCTAAAGAAGCTGAAACAGTAGAAATAAAATTCGATGAGAATAACGCATATATAAAGATGGCCAGCTATACAATGACATGCCGCTTTATTGAAGGACGTTATCCTAACTATAACTCGGTTATCCCTCAGAACAATACGAATAAAGTAAATTTAGACCGCCTCGCTTTTCTGAATGCTCTGAAACGAGTTTCCGTGTTCTCTAACCAGGCAAGCAACCTTATAAGATTGCAGCTATCCGACAAGAATATTATTGTATCGGCTCAGGATATCGACTTTTCCACTGCCGCGGAAGAAACTATTCCTTGCGAATATGCAGGTACAACAATGAATATCGGATTCAAATCAAGCTTTCTTATCGAAATCCTGAACAACATCCCATCTACTGACATTTCTCTGGAGTTATCAGATCCTTCACGTGCAGGGTTGATTATTCCTGTTGAAAACGAAGAGAGCGAAGACTTGTTGATGCTACTAATGCCGATGATGCTTAACGACTAAAATAAATAATAAATAATCGCACGGCTTTATCATTTTTCATTAGCGTGAAAAATGATAAAGTCTTTTTCTTAAACCTATGGAACTTAATCTCAAGAATCCTCTTATCTTTTTCGACCTGGAAACGACAGGTACAGACACGATACACGACCGTATTGTAGAAATCTCGTATCTCAAAGTACATCCAAATGGAAAGGAGGAGGTAAAAACAAAGAGAATAAATCCGGAAATGCCAATACCACCTTCGGCTAGCGCCATACATGGTATTTCTGATGATGATGTTAAGGATTGTCCTACATTCAAACAAATAGCAAAATCACTTGCTGTACAGATGGAAGGGTGCGACTTGGCAGGATTTAACTCCAGTCGATTCGATATACCTTTACTTGCCGAGGAATTTTTGCGCGCAGGTGTAGATATTGATTTTAGCAAGCGAAAAATGATTGACGTACAGATTATTTTTCACAAAAAAGAACAACGTACCCTAGAGGCTGCCTACAGATTCTATTGCGATAAAAACCTTACAGATGCTCACTCGGCTGAAGCCGATACCCTTGCCACATACGAAGTTCTGAAGGCACAATTGGATAAATACTCCGATCTGGAAAATGATATAGAGAAACTGGCCTCGGAATTTTCATTTTTCAACGACAATGTCGATCTGGCAGGACGTATTATTAAAAATGAGAACGGCATCGAAGTTTTCAACTTTGGAAAACATAAAGGTAAGTCTGTAGCCGAAGTACTGAAACATGAGCCTAGCTTCTATGCATGGATAATGGATGCCGACTTTCCATTAAACACAAAACAGGTACTTACTAAAATTAAGTTGCGAGAGATGCAGAAATGATCTCATTTTCTAAGTATCTATTTTATATGCTATAAATATGATGTATCCAAGAAGTACGATAAATATAAAGAAGGTATTTATACCCATCAGGAAGAAAGCCTTAAGATTCGATTTAAATCTGGGTTCACCATAAAACACACGGTTCCCTCTAAAAAAGTAGAACGTAATATAAATGATCAGTAAGAACCATAAAAGTACCTTTGGAACTTTCCAGTTTAACCATGCGAATATCCAATCGAATAGAATACAAATTGTTATAGATAGCAAGGCCACTGAAAAGAAATGCAGCGTGAATATCCCACTGTCGAAATAATAGCGTTTCTTTCGCTTATGGAACAGCCACATCCAGAAAGCAAATATAGGCATGTAAACAAATAGCGCCTTTGGCAGATTGTGAGTAAAAAACTCACTGGCTTTTTTCTTGCTTTCTTCATCTTTTAAGTTCTTATTTATTGTTTTGTATAGACTACTATTGCGATCTATCCCTTTGACCCTCAGCAAAGAGCCCTTCGTATTTTCAACCGCCTCTCTATCGGCGGCAACAATACTGTCTTTAATAGCCGCCTCTTCTTCCAGTTCTACTCTGAATTCTGCATTATTCTTAGCTTTATCGGGATAAGTCAGCATGAAAGGAATAAAGAAAGTCAGGAAGCTAATAAAAATATAATAAGAAAAAGGATTCACATACGATTTTCGTTTGCCACTCATATATTCCAAAGATATTTTTCCCGGCGAAAGGAAAAGTGTCTTGGTCGTCCTCCAAAATGAACTGTCGTAATGAAGAAAATCGGACACGAAATGAGTGAATAAATGATGGAATGAGTGGCGGCTCTCCGAATTTTCCTGACCACAATCCGGACAATAGTTTTTCTCAACAAAGGAACCGCAGTTCTGGCAAGTCTTACTGCGCCTTATCTTATGTTTACTCATAATATATTCCGGCTTTTATTTACCATGATACAAATTTAATATTCTTAGAGTAAACAGCGATACAATACAAGAAAAAAAGTCAACAGTTATCAGTCAACAGTTATCAGTAGTCAGCACTTAAAACTTAAAACTCATAACTTTTTAACTCCTGCCTTTTTAACTAAAAATGATACCAAAATGGTAAAAGATAAAACCGATAATGATATGGAAGCTACAAAAAAATCAAGGATTATAGCGGTAGCCTTACTGGTATGCTTATCAGGGTTTGTATTTTCGTGCGGCTCCGGTGACCCGCGGGACGAAAGCACGGACACAACCGGGCAGGATCTTCCGGCGGTTGCGCCTGCCATCGGATTGGTGAGTAAGGCCGGGCAAATAAGTTACAGGAAACATACGGGACAGGCGAAGGATGCATATGCGGACAGGTCACTGAAAAGCGTGGTCAGTTACCCGTTTGAGACGATAACCATCCATAAGGTTACGCGTTATGAGGCCATCCCGTTTAGTGCGGGACCGTTTAAGGCAATCACCGCGTTGTTTGTTACGGAGTTCTCCGTGGATTATGGAGGCGGCCTGCTGTTGACAGTCATACATGAGGCGGGTGAATACAGCTGTATCGATAATGGAAGGCATTTTGAACAGGGTATATCGGAAATAGAGTTCAGTTCCCATATCAAGCTGGCGACCAATGCTATAGAAAAGGATTTTACTTATCCGTTGTATAGTTTTTATGTACGCTCCGTGAACGACAGCAAATTCAGTCTGGGCTACACCTTCATACTTTCCTCCGGTAATTCTTATGAACCGGTGGTATGGTTTCCGCTACAGGGCAAGAACGAGGTGGTAGCCGGCGATATATATGCCGTAAGCGAACTTACGGATTAGTAAGGCTGCCGCCGGATATATAAGGTATACGGCAGATATAGGCCGGATTGATTTAGCTAAACATAACGAAGGACTATCCCCACAGGATAGTCTTTTTTATGTATGCTTTATTTTTCCGGTACCGGAACCTTTCCAGGGAAAGACAAGCCTTTCGTTTTCCGGAGCTCTTCCTTCCCTTGTTTTTCCTTTTTTCCGGAAAACATACAAACCCGCTGCCTTCTGCCGGGGGCCTGTCGATAACGGTTCTATTTTTCTCAGTACCTGGTATATCAAAAAAGAAGGAATAATCCCCTGTAAATCAAATTTTTCAATAAGAATAATAAAAACCGCACGCCTTTTCGCGCGGCAAGTTATCGCGGCGGTTATACAGGCCGGTCAAGGTCTGCCTGCGGCGTTTGCGCGCAAATCTCCACGCCTCGCTCCGCTCGGGTCGTATTTACGCGTAAAACCTTGCCGTCCGCGCCGCCGCAAAAGGATTGCCTTACGAAAAAGCGGCTGCCCGGACAGGTATCCGGAGTATAAACTTTAAAAAAGGAAAAAATGAGCGTATTGATTACGGAAAAGACAAAAACGCTGCTGTGCGATATCCGGCGGGAGCTGGTAGTATTCTTCCCCGCCACGGCGTTTAAGCTGGACTCCGTCCAGGAGGACGGCCATACCGTTATAACCGTCTCCTATACCGACGGGGTATCGAAAACCCGCGTAAAGAGCGTCGTCCGGCAGTTTGCGCATTGTTACTATTCGGACAGGAAAGAGGTCAGGGTGACAATCCGGGTCGAACAGGAGATCAGCGAAGAGACAAAACGCCTTCTGCTGAATGAGATACGGACGGTCTTCAAACTGAAGCGCCTTCCCCGGGAAAGCGACCGTTTCGAGGCGGTGAACGGCACGGTGGGGGACTACCTGCGGAAAATATTCGACATGCGTGATTTTTAGGAGCCGCGCTAGTGGAAATATATAAATATAAGGTAAGCGTCCCATTACCGGGCTTTTACCGTTTTTCTTTACTTTTTGCCGGTTGATGTAGAATAATATATTGAATGTACTACGCATAATGTTTTTTTGTTTAGGTTATCGATATATGAATAATTGAAATGGTATAAATGATTAAGTTGGCTTGGCTAAACTGGACTATTTGGAATATCGGTTCCTATGTTTCCGGCTAAACGACTAAAGTAAACTTGCCTGCTATGCGTGCAGACAGGCTGTTCATATCTTCCCTTATCTTTTCCAGCGAGAGTTCCGCGTAGCGCTGTGTTGTTTTTATATGCTCATGCCCGAGCATACGGCTGACTGTTTCGATAGGCACGCCTTCCGAGAGCGTAATCAGGCTGGCGAACGTGTGGCGGCTCATGTGGATTCCGAGCTTCTTCTGAACGCCGCACCGTTTGGCAATGGCGTTCAGTCCCGAATGCACCGTCATCTTGTTAGGGACATCCAGCACCTTACCTTCGGCAGTATGGCCGCGGTACTTTTCTATAATCGCCAAAGGGATATCCAGCAGGCGTACCCGGTATTCGATCCCGGTCTTCTGACGTTTGGAAACGATCCACTGGCTACCGTCTTCCATTGTATGGATTTCACCGTATGTCAGGTTCCTCATATCGATATACGACAGTCCTGTGAATACTCCGAACAGGAAGATGTCCTTACTCTTCTTTTGCTGCCTGACCATTGGCTTATCAGACATAAATTTCTCCAGATCTTCTTTTGTCAGCGTCTTGTGTACCGGGTCTTTCGCTTTGTATGCAAAGTCGCAAAACGGGTCACGGGGCAAAATGCCCCGATTGACGGCATCCCGGACTACTTTCCGGAAATAGGTCAGGTAGATACCGCTTGTACCGGTACTGAATTTGCGGTCTACACGCAGATAGTTATAGTAATCCTCGATATGGGAGTAGTTCAGTGCTTTGAAGGGAATATCCTTTAACCTGAGTTTTTGATGTATAAATCCCTCCAGGGCTTTATAAGCATTGACATATTGTTCGAATGCAGCTTTACTGTAGTCTTTCCCTACACGTACAGATACAGCATCGTTCATTGTCCGGAAAGAATCCAGTACCGTAGGTTGGGTACTTGCGATCCCCTGGCTGGCATTTTTAAGGTCAGCGGCATCGACGACCGAACTAATTTCACTCAACTCTTTGTAGCGGGCGTGGATAATCAGGTTAACGCGGTTAATGGCCCGGTTGATTTCCAGTGCCTGATGGCTTTTGCCTTTCATACGTCCCACTTTGGTGTCCCACAGGCCGGCGTCCGCGTCTATTTTCAGGCTGAACTGCGACATGGACTTACCGATACGGATGCGTCCCATTACAGGGCAGAGACCTCCTTTGTTGCGTTGGTTCTTTTTCAGGTAGAATAACACCTTTAGTTCCGGTTTCATAGGCTCATTTTTTTACTATTAAGTTATAGATCAATGAGCTACAGGATACTATGAAAACAGGGCTGAACAGGGAGGGAAAGCCACTGGCTAAATTTGATTGCCAGAGGGAAGGCTATCCTGCCATTTGCCTTTGCAGATCCGGTTGTTTTGCTACCTTTGGCAGTGGATTTCTCGACTAAAAAAAGGTAACGAAAAGGTAACGGAAGTATAGCTTAAAAACGCCTTTTCCTGCTTTTTCCCCTTCGGAAAACCAATGCAAACAAATGTGTTATGCGCTGGCTATCAATAGGATGTTATTAAATTTTATTAATCCGCGGGTATATTGTACCTTTAAAAGAATCGGTATTATACTTGCTATATCAATGCATTTATGCTATCTTTATTTCAATAACATCAGAATACGATCATGACCAAGAAAAACCATTTATTATTATTGCTATTATTTTTATTAGCGCCGATAGCCATACAAGCCCAGAAACATAGTTTCGAGATAAAAGGCGGGGATTTTGTCCACGATGGAAAACCCGTGAGAATTATTTCAGGAGAAATGCATTATCCGCGTATTCCGCATCAATACTGGCGTCACCGCATGCAAACGCTGAAAGCAATGGGTCTTAATGCCGTGGCTACCTATGTATTCTGGAATGCACATGAACCTGAACCGGGCAAATGGGACTTTACCGGAGATAAAAACCTGGCTGAATATATTAAGATTGCCGGAGAAGAAGGCCTGATGGTTATTCTGCGCCCGGGTCCTTATGTATGCGCCGAGTGGGAATTCGGAGGGTATCCATGGTGGCTCCAGAATGTGGATGGCATGGAACTGAGAAGGGATAATGAACAATTCCTGAAATATACCCAATTGTATATAAATCGCTTATATAAAGAAGTGGGAAACCTTCAGATCACCAAAGGAGGCCCGGTTGTTATGGTACAGGCTGAGAATGAGTTTGGTTCTTATGTATCACAACGGAAAGATATTCCATTGGAAGAGCACAGGGCTTACAATGCCAAAATCGTTCAGCAACTGAAGGATGCCGGATTTGATGTGCCCACGTTCACATCCGACGGCAGCTGGCTTTTCGAGGGAGGCGCTACACCCGGGGCTTTGCCCACAGCCAACGGAGAAAGCAATATTGAGAATCTGAAAAAGGTAGTCAATGAATATAATGGAGGACAAGGCCCCTACATGGTCGCTGAGTTTTATCCGGGATGGCTTGCTCATTGGGTAGAACCTCATCCGCAAGTAAGCGCGACAAGTATCGCCCGCCAAACAGAGAAATATTTGCAGAATGAGGTGTCCATCAATTACTATATGGTGCATGGCGGAACGAATTTCGGCTTTACCAGTGGGGCAAATTACGACAAAAAACATGATATACAACCGGATCTGACCAGTTATGACTATAACGCGCCTGTTAGCGAGGCCGGATGGGTTACTCCTAAATTCGATTCGATACGTAATGTTATCCGGAAATATGTGAAGTATGAACTTCCTGCTGTGCCTGATGCTATTCCTTTAATCGAAATACCTTCTATCAAACTGACTAAGGTTGCCGATATGATGGAAGTGACCGGTGCACTGAAGCCTGTACAAAGCGATAAGCCTGCGACATTTGAACAATTGAATCAAGGATATGGTTATGTTCTGTATTCCCGCCATTTCAACCAACCGATAAGCGGCAAACTTGAAATAGAAGGACTACGCGATTACGCCTTGGTGTATGTGAACGGGGAGAAGGCCGGCGAACTGAACCGGTACTTTAAGAACTATTCGATGGATATTGATATTCCTTTTAATTCCAATCTGGAAATATTTGTGGAGAATATGGGACGGATCAATTACGGATCTGAAATTGTACACAACACAAAGGGTATTATCAGCCCTGTTAAGATCAATGGGAATATAATAGAAGGCGAATGGGAGATGTATCAGGTGCCTATGGATAAGGCTCCGTCTGTGGATAAAATGAACAAATCGCATGTATATGAGTTGGGTGCCGCCGGAAAAATAAAGGGAAAACCGGCTCTTTACACAGGAACATTCGATTTGGCTGAAACAGGTGATACTTTTATTGATATGGAAGACTGGGGTAAAGGTATTATCTTTATCAACGGCATAAATATAGGCCGCTACTGGAAGGTCGGGCCTCAGCAAACCCTGTACGTTCCCGGAGTATGGCTCAAAAAAGGGCAGAATGAAATCGTCATCTTTGAGCAGCAGAACGATAAGGTGCATTCGGAAGTCAGGACGGTAAAGGTGCCTGTGCTAACAAAGCTCAAGGTCGAATAATAAATATAGAAACAGATATTTCCGGTTACGGAATCCATAACCAACAAGCAATGAAAAAAATCACATTATTACTTATTACATCAATATTTATCACAAACCTT
>NZ_BAAHWU010000042.1:0-25895 GCF_054601275.1 Dysgonomonas reticulitermitis
GTTATTCTGCTAATCATCCTGCTCCTAATTTTATAGCAAAAACTTTGTCCTATTTGCATTGGGCTAAAGTTCTTGTTCCACAAAGCAGATGCGAAAAATGAGCGTTGCTTATACGGAACTCAGGTTATTATATTTCATAATTAACAAGGGGCTGTATCAAAAGTCATATTTTATATTGAAATGGAATAATAATTTTAGTTAAAAAATATTTAAGAAAAAATATGATGTATAATCCACAGGGTGTTACGATCATCTTAACATAAAAGAAGTTTAAGCTTATCGTCTGTGTAATCTCTCTGTAACAAAAATAGAAGTGATTTGTATTGTAAAATAATAAGAATGCAAAATGTTTAATAGAACCAGAAATCTTTCAATAATTTTCTTAACAGTATCTTTCTTTTTAACAACAGGGCTATTCGCTCAAAGTACATTAAAGGGTAGTATAAAAGATGCAAAAACCAATGAAATGTTACCGGGTGTAACCATTTCTGTGAAAAATTCAACTATAGGTGCAATTAGTGACGAAGATGGTAGTTACGAGTTGAAACTATCACCGGGAAAACATACAATAGTGGCATCCTTAATATCTTATCAATCCATGGAGATAACAGACGTGGAGGTGGGTAAAGGTAATGAGGTAACTCTGGATATTCCTTTGTCAGAAGCAACTCATACATTAAAAGATGTATATGTGGTAGCAATGGGACGTATCAATTCGGAAGTGTCGCTTCTGAATTCTATAAAAAGATCCAATGCTGTAATAAGCGGTGTTTCGTCGCAACAAATATCGAAGAGTCAAGATAGAGACGCATCGGAAGTGGTAAAACGAATTCCCGGAATATCTATAGTGGATGACAAATTTATTGTAGCCAGAGGATTGGCTCAGAGATATAATAATGTATGGGTAAATAATAGTAGTATACCTGGTTCGGAGGCCGATACCCGTTCGTTTTCATTCGATATATTGCCGAGTTCACAGATCGAAAATATTATGATTGTGAAATCTCCGCAGCCTGAATTACCCGCTGACTTCTCAGGAGGATTCGTTAAAATTGAAACAAAAGGTATACCTAATGAAAATTCGACTCAGGTTAGTTACGGACTTGGTGTAAATACTCAAACTCAATTCAAAGACTTTAAATATAGCAAAGGTAGCGGAACTGACTTTTTGGGATTTGATAACGGTCTGAGAAGTATAGCTTCACCGTTTTCGTCCGGACGTGTCGATAATAGTAATGCCGAAGATGTTACAAATCTTACTGAAAACGGATTTAATAATGATTGGGCTGTAAAAACAAAAAAGCCTCCGTTAGACCAACGTCTTGGTTTTGTAATCAACCGGAAATATTCGGGCGAAGGAGGTAGTTTGTGGGGTGTTACAGCTGCATTGAATTATAGCAATACCGGCAAAACATATACCGATATGGAAAATTCCCGCTATGGAGTTTATGATTCGGATAATGACAAACCTTTCTTTACTTTCAAATATACAGATAATCAATATAATAATGACGCCAGAATAGGTGCTTTAGCCAATTTGATATACATGTCGGGTGGAAAGCATCGTCTGGAGTTTCGGAATATATTGAATCAGGTAGGAAAAAGTAGATATACCGAACGGGAAGGGTATCAAAATACCAGTGGATTCTACGGGCAACGTAAGGCTGAATATATTTATAGCAGCCGCCTGGTTTATTCAGGGCAGCTGGCAGGAAAGCATACACTGACTCAAAAAGATAATCTGGATTGGGTATTAGGTTTCTCTTATAGTAACAGGAATCAACCGGACAGACGTATTATCAACTGGGAACAAAATGGTTACCCCGGCGATGCTCATTATATGGAGTATCAGATAGATCTGAATGATATAACGCGCGACTATAACAAGTTGAACGAATACACCTATACTTTATCTGCGAATTATACTCATGATTTTTCTTTCGATAATGGTTTTAAACCATCTCTTAAAGCCGGTGTATACGGTGACTATAGAGACCGGAATTATAATACCCGGTATTTCAAATATCGTTGGATAGCAGAGAATTTACCGGAAGACTTTGGGTATCGTGATGTTTATTCGCAAATATTGATACCTGAAAACTTTGGCGCTGATAAACTATTTGTCTATGACGATACCGATCGACTGAATGACTATTCGGGATCAAATACCCAGGCAGCAGGTTATATCGCGTTTAATATGCCGTTCGACAAGTTGAATATTTATACAGGAGTACGTCTGGAACATAATAAAATGTCTGTGAAAAATTATACGACAATATTAGGAGACAGGTCGAAAGATACTGATTATTCTTATACGGATATTTTTCCATCATTGAATGCTTCATATAACTTTTCGAATGAACATTTGGTTCGATTGGCCTACGGACGTTCTATAAACAGACAGGAATTTAGAGAATTATCTTCTTCGTCATATTATGATTTTGACTTGTTTAGCTTCGTTTCCGGTAATCCGGATCTAAAACCGGCCTATGTCAATAATTTTGACCTTAAATATGAATTCTATCCTTCCAATTCGGAGATTTTCTCTATAGCTCTTTTCTATAAAAACTTTAAAAATCCTATTGAATGGACTTACCTTGATGGAGGAGGAACATATACCTATACCTTCAAAAATGCGGATCAGGCTAATAATTATGGAGTAGAAGTAGATATAAAGAAAAAACTGGATTTTATAGGGCTGAACGATTTCTCACTGACATTCAATGGCTCGCTAATCAAAAGTGAAGTAGAATTTAAAGAGAATAGCGGGGCAAATCATAACCGTCCAATGCAAGGACAATCACCTTATCTGATAAATACGGGTATATTCTACCAAAATGAAAAACTCGGATTAACCGGAACTGTACTTTATAATATTATAGGGAAACGTATAGTCGGAATAGGACGTGTATCCACATCTTCGGGTACTACAATTAACAATGATATTCCTGATATGTACGAAATGCCTCGGAACGCGTTAGATTTCGCGGTGACTAAAAAATTCGGGAAGCACATAGAAATCAACGCCGGAATAAAAGATATACTGGCAGAGAAGGTTAAATATACTCAATTCCCAAGATTCGAAGACAGCAATGGGAGTATTCAAGAAAGAGAACAGGTGACCAAAGTATATAAGCCGGGTCGGAACATATCATTTACTGCTAGATATTTATTCTAATACAATTGCATTATAAAACATTTTAATAATTATGAATATGAAAATTTTAAGTTTTTTGAAAAAATTGTTTTTCGTTTTGATTATTGTCTTGGCAGCAGTTTCTTGCTCAGACAAGGATGAAGATCCGATTGATCCGTCGACAGAACAGATCCTGTTTAATAACGGGACAGAAATAGGTAATGGAGAACAGAGTTTTGTAATAAAAGAAAGCCATACTATAAAGAAAGGAACGTATGTACTGAAAGGTTGGGTGTATATAGAAGACGGAGCGATATTAACTATTGAGCCGGGTACAATTATTAAGGGTGATAAGGCTACTAAAGCAGCTCTTATTGCCAGAAAAGGTGGTAAATTAATCGCGAATGGTACAGCTTCTGCTCCTATTATATTTACGTCTAATCAAGCGAAGGGAAGCCGTAAGCCAGGAGACTGGGGAGGAGTAATTCTTTGTGGACGTGCCAAAAATAATATTGACATTGTTAATGGTATGCCTATAGAAGGTGGTCCGGTTGCTCCTCATGGGGGTAGCAATGATGATGACAATTCAGGTGTGTTAAGCTATGTGAGAATTGAATTTGCCGGAATTCCATTTGCAACCGATCAGGAAATTAATGGATTAACGTTGGGTTCAGTTGGTAGAGGTACTCAAATTGATCACGTACAGGTTTCGTATAGTGGCGACGACTCTTTTGAATGGTTTGGCGGAACTGTTAATGCCAAATATTTAGTGGCATATCACGGATGGGATGATGATTTTGATACAGATAACGGTTATTCCGGTAAACTACAGTTCCTTCTGGGTGTGAAAAACCCAAAAATCGCAGACCAGTCTTTATCCAATGGCTTCGAATCAGATAACAATGCCAATGCTACTACAGATGCGCCTTATACATCACCTGTGTTTAGTAATGTAACATTAGTGGGCCCTGTAGGACAGGCTTCCGATTTTGCCAATACAACTCAGTATATTAACGGAAACGGACTTACTTCACCTGACGGTGGAAGATTAGGTATATTTCAGGCTGCAGTACAAATTCGCCGTAACTCACGTTTGAACCTCTTTAATTCTGTAGCTATAGGATATCCTGTTGGTTTAATATTGGATAATCAAAAAGGTTCAACCCAGCAATCGGCTACAAACGGCAATCTAAAAATACAAAATAACGTGTTTGCAGGTATGACTGTATTGGGTTCTGATATAAACAAACAGTCTCCAACTTGGACAGATCAATTGTCTACCGACGGAACTAACATTACAGATCCGGCTTCGGCTTCATTCTCAAGTACGTTCTTCAGTTTGGGCGCTAATTCCAATGCTACAACTAGCCCGAACCTGAAACAACCTAATAGCACAGTGGCCAGTCCTAATTATGGACCTAATACAGGTAGCCCTCTACTAGGTAAAGCCAAATTTACAGATACTATGTTATTGGATTCATTCTTTACGAAGGTTACTTATTCGGGTGCATTTGCCAGCAGCTCCGATTCTGATAATTGGATGCTTGGATGGACAAACTTTGATCCGCAGAATACTACTTACTAAGAGATAACTTTCTTCCATACGTATACACGAAAAGGGCAGGGGATATAATTCTCCTGTCTTTTTTAGTGATATTCTGAATCAATACCCATATATTCATCTGGTAAGTCAATCGCTATTATCTCAATACATAGTTTGCTTCACTTCTCAATAAAAGTCTATTGTTTCTTTTATCAAGATATCTATAGGTGTATAATTTTCGATATTCGCTGTTTTATTATACAACAAATAATCGATCGCTATCCGCAATGCAGCTTCGCCTTGATATTCAGGACGTTCAGATATAAGAAAATCAATAGTTCCTTCCTTCAAGCAAGCTATATTTTTCTTACTTGTTCCAAAACCTATCAGTTTTATATTCGCAATATTACGTTCTTTTAAATATTCTGCGATAAGATATCCCTTTGTATCAAAAACCACTGCACCACCGATATTATGGTACCCATTAAACAAGCGATCAAGTAGGAGATCGCTTTCCTTTTTGTTTCCATAATCGTACTCTCCCGAATACACTTTAATAAGCGGGAAATTCTCTTTCAAGTATGTTATAAAACCGTACGACCGGGTTAATGACTGCATAGAAGTCTTATCGCCGACTCTTTTAGCCTGAAAAAGGGCTATATCTTTCCCATTTTCTAATATAGCTGTTAATAACTTAGCCTGCACAACACCTGTCTGATAAGGATGCGGACCGAAAAATGCCAGGGGTTTGGTGTTTTCAACTGAAGTATCAATAAATACATAAGGGATATCCCTTATGAATAACTGATTGGCAAATAATAGAGTTTCATCATAAAAAGAAGGCCCGATAAGTATTGCGTTCGATTTCAAAGACAAAGCTTTATTAAAAATTTCGCGGCACGAATACATATCAAATTGGTTATAATACAAAAAGCTAAGCTTCAACTCTATATTCGTTGAATAATAAGCGACATGCTCTATCCCTTTTTTTACAGCATGCCAATAATCGCCATCTGTATGTTGAGGGAGAATTGCCAATACACGAAATCGCCTGTTTTTTTCCTTTTGAAGAAGACTTGAACCATTATAATAATCTATCCGGGTCAAAATTTCTTCGACTTTCTTTCTACTCTCAAGTGAGACCTCACCCCTATTGTGTATAACCCGGTCAACGGTACCTGTCGAAACTCCGGCCAACTCTGCTATATCCTTTATCCTATATTTCTTAATCATATTTCCGTAGAATCATATTTTTCACAAATATATATATTAAAACAATACCGTGCAATCACACGGATATATTTATTAACATAAACTCAAATACAAACATCTTATAATAAAGAAATAAAATATGTTGCACAACACATCAAAAAATTCAATCTGTCTAAAAATGATTATATATATTTGCAAAACACGAAAAAACACGAATATATAATTAATTGTTTATAAGATGTTTAGTATTATACATTATAAATCGTGTCTTTTTATTGTATTCACACGGATAATACAACAAATCAATTAAACAATAAATACATCTTTGAAATGAAGCATATCAAAATCTTCTTTTTAATGTTTTCTTTTACCATTTACGCTTATGGAGCAGATTACAATATTGTTTCGTTCGGTGCAAAGGCTGACAATAAAACGATTTGCACTCAGGCAATTCAGAGAGCGATAGACGAAAGTTCGCAAAATGGTGGACGAGTAATTATCCCGACCGGAAATTTTATCACTGGAACTTTGTTTTTAAAAGACAATACGACGTTAATCATTGAGAAGAATGCGAGGCTATTGGGATCAATCCAATTGAGCGACTATCCGAAAACAACCGTTGGATTCAGGTTTTTTGGAGATACATGGGTTTATCATTCCCTCATAATTGCTCACAATGTGAATAATATCACGATAGAAGGACAAGGTATTATCGACGGACAAGGGGACGCTTTTCCTGTAACAACAAAGGCAAAACCAGATCGTTACCGCAATCGCCCATACTTATTATGGATAGCCGAATGTAAAAATATATTGATTAAAAATATTGAGTTGAGAAGCTCTGCCATGTGGATGCAATCGTATATAAGATGTGAAAATTTGAGAATAGACGGAATCAAAGTATTTAACCATGCCAACAAGAATAATGA
Organism: Dysgonomonas reticulitermitis; assembly: GCF_054601275.1. NCBI lineage: Bacteria > Pseudomonadati > Bacteroidota > Bacteroidia > Bacteroidales > Dysgonomonadaceae > Dysgonomonas > Dysgonomonas reticulitermitis. The sequence continues at coordinate 6,821 of NZ_BAAHWU010000042.1, forward strand.
CCTGATGGATATTGATGGGTGCAAAGACGTTGTTATCACCAATGTAATCGGAGATGCCGACGATGATGGAATTACGTTTAAAAGTACAACAGACCGCATCAGCGAAAACATAGTGGTCTCCAATTGTATCATAAGCAGTCATTGTAACGCCATAAAGTTTGGAACCGAAAGTACTGCCGGATTCCGTAATATAACAATCAGCAATTGTGTAGTGCGCAAATCTGCTGCAACCGATATAAAAACCGGAGTTGCCGAAGGTATTTGCGGCATTGCTCTCGAGATCGTAGATGGAGGCATCATGGAAAACATTAATATATCCAACATTGTTGTAGACGGTCCACAGGTTCCTTTATTTGTGCGACTAGGCAACAGGGCTCGTAAGCACTACGATGAAGCACCTCAACCCCTTATAGGCTCTATTTCTAATATCAATATCAGCAATATAGTTGCCTATGCCTCGTCTCCAATTGGTTGCTCTATAACAGGTATATCAAACGGGAAAATAGAAGGGGTTTCATTATCCGACAGTCGCTTCGTATGTATGGGCGGAGCACTTGAAGACATGGGTAATACTGTTGTCAATGAGCTGGATGAATTATATCCCGAATCTACAATGTTCGGTACATTACCTTCATACGGCTTATATATAAGACATGTCAACAACATAAATGTGGATAATGTAGTTTTCGAGCTAAAGAGTGAAGACTTGCGCCCAACCATTATATGTGATAATGTAAAAGGAGGCAGTATCCGCAATATAAGTACAATTGGTGCAAAGAATACTACTAAAATAAAAGTATTGCCAAATTCTAAAGTAGAACTATAATTAAGACTCTGAATAAAAGTAATCTGATAAATAAATCCAAATAGATAACCAGAATGAAAACAAAATTATTCTCTCTATTATTCCTCTTTGCCAGTCATGGGCTGTTCGCACAAACGTCTAAAGCACCATCAAAAGATGAGCTCATAAAGGCATTGAATGAATGCACAACTTATTCCACTACCGTACTACTGGATGGAGAAGGAAAATCGCGTTGCGATTATAATGTAATCGAAGGGAAATGGTACCCGTACGAAGAACCTTGGCATACAGGGCAACTTATATTAGGCTTATTGGAAGCATATAAAGTAACTAAGAATCAGGAGGCTTTAGCTGCGGCACGCAAAGCCGGAGACTGGTGGATAAATCTGGAAATAAAGGATAATCCCCGGTTTGCCGGCATGGTTGCGGCAACTCATGGCGACGAAATAGGTAACGACCAAATTGTTTTTGCCACGACAAGCGATGGCACTCCGGGGATCTTTGAGTTGACAAGGGTTACAGGTGATAAGAAATATGCCAAAGTAGCCACCTCGGCTTCTGAGTGGTTGTTAGAAAATATGTATTATCCCGAAGAAGGTGTATGTTACGATCTTGCTGATCTAAAAACGGGAGAAATACTTACTCAAAACAGCCCGTTCTACAAAAACAAAGAAAACCAGAAACTGGAAGACGTTTCCCGGCCTAATACAGAGGGTTCGCCTTTCAAAGATGCCTATGAGTTTTCGAAAGATAAGAGATTTCGTGATGCTCACATCTTATTATGCAATTCACTGATTAACAAACAAAATGAAAATGGGATATGGATGCGTTATATGCCAAATCATATCGAAGAGTCGTCTTTTCATCCACGTTTCAATCTATGGTATGCCGAATCTCTGCTGGAAGCTTACGAACTGACAAAAGACAGGGTATATCTTGAAGCAGCTGCTAAAACGGCACGCACATATGCTAAAGCACAAAAATCTGATGGAACTATTTATTATGTTAACTATACAGACGGGAAACCATCGGACAAAGGTTCTATTTGTGGGTCAGCCGTTGCTTTTGCAGGTATAGTGTGGCTACGTTTGGCTGAATATGGCTATGATGAATTTGTTCCATGTTACGAAAAAAGCATTAACTGGATTCTCAAAAACCGCTATGCTACAGATCATCCCGACCCCAATCTTCGGGGAGCAATCATCAACACTCGTTATCGCACAAAGAAGGGGCAGGTATGGCTGACACACCGTGATGTAGGTACATCATTCGGTTTACGTTTTATTGCTGCATATTATCAATCAAAATATAACAGATAGAAATGGCTGATGTGATTAAAGAATTTAAAGTGGATACCTTACAGGTACTTGTCTACGAAACCCGGTCGGCAATGGGTACTGCTGCTTACGAACTTTACAAACAGAAAGTTCTGCAAATGATGTCATGTAAAAAGGAAAATATCAGGGCTATATATGCGGCAGCCCACTCTCAGAAAGATTTCTTCGACGCCCTAAACAAAGATGAATATATTGATTTTAGCCGTATCGATGCTTTTCATATGGATGAATATATGGGGCTGGGCAATGATGCGCCTCAGAATTTTGGAAACTTCCTGAAAAATATAATCTTTTCAAAAAAGAATTTCAATAAAATAAATTACATAAATCCCAGTGCAAAAAATGTAATTGAAGAATGTCTCCGTTACGAGAAGTTGTTAAGAGAAAGCCCTCTTGACATTGTCAGCCTCGGGATAGGTGAAAACGGGCACATTGCATTCAATGATCCGCATGAGGCGCGCTTCGATGATCCACAATGGGTTAGAGAAACGACATTAGACACTGTAAGTCGTCAGCAACAAGTAAATGACGGAGAGTTTTCTCACATCGATGAAGTTCCCGAGGTCGCAGTTACTTTAACTATTCCGGCCCTGATGTCTTGCAAAACTGTAATAGGTGTAGTGCCCGACAAACGTAAAGCTTATGCAGTACATAAAAGTCTCTATGGACAAATATCGGAAGCCTATCCGGCATCTATACTTCGAACACATAAAGACGCAACACTATTTATAGATAAAGACGCAGCTAGTTTATTGCAAATTTAATCCCAAGTTTTTTTTATGAAAAATACAATGTTTTTATTAGTTTTCTTGCTCGGAATGTTGGTATCTATGCCCGCATTAGCGCAAAATAAAGGAAACCTTCGGGGAACCATAACGGATAAAGAAGGAAACTCTTTGCCCGGAGCCTCGGTTTCGATGAAGGGGAGCACTCTCGGAGCGGCTTCGGACATGAATGGAGAGTATGTTTTACAAGGAATTCCTGCCGGACCGGTAGAATTTGAGGTAAACTATTTAGGATTTAAACGTATTTCTGAAGTAATAACCATTGAGGCAGGAAAAACTGTGGCAAAAAACTTCGTAATGGAAGAAAATTCTGTTCAGTTAGGCAGTGTTGTCGTTTCGGCCGTTGTCGGTGGACAACAACGAGCCTTGAACCAACAGAAAATGTCTGATAACATGATGCAGGTTATCTCTGCCGACCAAATGGGTAAATTCCCAGATCCAAATGTTGCAGATGCCCTGAAGCGCTTGAGTGGTATCACTACTGATGGAAAAGAAGTGCAACTACGTGGAACACCCGCCAGTTTTACCAACATTAATATAAATGGTGAACAGATAATGAGTAGCCAAGAAGGAGGAAAAAGAAATGAATCGTTAGATGTTATACCTACTGACATATTAGCCTCTATGGAGGTACAAAAAACGTTACTTCCGTCTAACGATGGTGATGCCATTGCCGGGGTCATCAACATGCGTACCGGGACTGCACGTACGTTATTTCCTAAATTTTCTATTGATCTGGGTAGTGGCTATGCCTCTCTTCGCGAAAAAGTGAATTTCAACGCCAAAGCTGGCTACGCACAACGTTTTGCACCTTCGGACAACAACCCGAATGGAGTTTTGGGTATTTCTGCAAACTTCAGTTATTTAAGAAATAATGAAGGATACGACCGTCTGGAGGCTGAAGCATGGGAACCGTATAAATTGACAAATAAAAGTACCGGTGAAGTTGTTTCTGAAGAAGAATATATGCCTACCGATGTGCGTTATCGCCAACAAACGAGTAAAACAACACGTAATGGACTGACTGTAGCCTTAGATGTAGCGCCGACTATCAACACCAAATTCACGCTAAGCATGATATATAACCAGCGTAAAGATGATGCCGAAAGATTCAGGAACAGAATCAGATTCCGTGACAATGGAAAAGGTTACTACTTAATGGACGACGGATCTATCGGTTCGGAACGTATGCGTAACATTACTCAAGTATCTACCCAGTATGAAAAGATAAATAATATAAACATCAATTTAGATGGAGAATCAACTATTGGAAGCTGGAAAGTAGATGGGGGCTTATTTTTCACAAAGTCGAAACGCAACTATGAAAGTGAAATGATGGGCTTTCAAGGACCGGAATGGAGAGCCGGAAAGAAAGTCAATGGTGTAACTATTCCTGCCGGAACAGTTGTAGGGGTAATGCCTTCAATTTCGACGAAATACCTTGCCGCATCCTATATTTTCGAACCTTTCGGAGCAATGGGGACAGATGCCCCTGATGCAATGTCGAGATATAATCTCTATACAGTAGAAAATAACAACCAGATAACTGAAGGGGAAAACTTTACGGTAAGAGCAAATGCCAATAAAAACTACTTTATAAAAGATTATGCTTCCACTTTATCCTTCGGATTCAAAGGAAAATTCATGGATAATACCGGAGAAACTCCTGAAGGAACAAACACTTATTCTTTTACAAGCAGTGAAGCCAATAATCTTTCAAACTTATTGTATAAAGAACAATTGAACACGAAGTTCCTGAACAATAATATTAAGTTTGGAATAGCTCCAAGTTTTGACAAGACCAAAGAATATATGAATAATCTTGCAAACGCGGGTGATATAACCCTAAATGAATACTTTTCGAATATGAATAGGGACGGCACGTATTACGATGCACAGGAAAAGGTTTTTGCAGGTTATATTATGAATAAAACACAGATAGACAAAGTGATGTTACTTGCAGGTGTACGCGTGGAACATACGAAAGTAAAATATAAAGCAAATGTAATTGCACCTTACGTTGATCCAAATGCTCCTATTCAAAATGACGATCCGAGCCTGTTCAATGCATATAGAAGCACTCTGGTCAAAGAATCATTAGACTATACCAAGGTGTTGCCAAACCTTCAGCTAAAAGCTGATATGTCTGACAATACAGTATTACGCCTTTCGTGGACTACCGGATATTCACGTCCCAACATACTTGACCTTGTACCTAGGCAAGGTGTAGTACAGGATTTGCAGCGGGTAACCATTGGTAATCCGGAACTAAAAGCTGCTTATTCTAACAATTACGATATCCTCATTGAGCAATATTTACCAAGCGTAGGTATATTGTCCTTAGGGGCATTCCACAAGAATATTTCAAATTTTCAGTATCTGAACGAAGGTATTCTTGATGATCCGAACAGCCAATATAATGGATGGCAAGTGATTCAAACGAAAAATGGTGATGCTGCAAAAGTTTTTGGAGCCGAAATTACTCTCAACTCGAGCTTAAAGTTTTTACCTTCATTCCTGAAAAATTTAGTATTTACAAGCAATTATACTTACGTGTTTTCACAAGCAACAGCCGACGAGCATAGAGGAGTTACCAGACTTCCGGGACAAGCCGAAAATTCTGCAAACATGGCATTGGCATATTCGACCAACCGCTTTACCCTGCAAGCGTCGGCGAACTATATGGGATCATTTATCAATGCCTTAGGATCTAATTCGGAACGTGATATATGGCAAGACGACCGTTGGCAACTAGACCTGAACGGATCGGTTAAAATATACAAAGGATTGACATTCTGGGTTGAAGCCGTAAATGTACTCAATAGTGAAAGCTACGCTTATTTTGGTAATAAAGATCGTGCATATAAACTTCAATATAACGGTTTTACAGGTAGAGGAGGTTTTAGTTATAAATTTTAATTATTACATCAGAGCAGAGAAGTTGTAAAAACTTCTCTGCTTCTCTAATATTTTATAAATATTACGATTTTACATTGATATCATGAAAATAAATACGGTTATATTCTTCATCTTATGCTCTGTTTTTTCTTTACAATCGATATATGGAAAAACGCCGGTACCCGATATAAAATATCCTTCACATCCCCGTATCCTTTTGACAGATAATGCGAAAAACCAATTAATACAAGACATATCTAAGGACTCTATTTGGATGCTTTTGCAACACAACACTTTAGAGGCTTGCAATGAAATAGTAAAGCCTGTCCCGTTGGAGAGGAAACTGGAAGGGATACGCATGTTAGGAATATCGAGAGAGGCTTTATACCGTATTTTTATGCTTTCTTACGCATACCGTACTACCGAAAACCATAAATATGCCGAAAGGGCTAAAGCTGAACTACTTGCTGTCTCAACATATCTCGATTGGAACCCGAGCCATTTTCTGGATGTAGCTGAAATGACAATGGCAGTTTCCATCGGGTACGATTGGTTATATGAAGTTTTAGATAAAAATTCGAAAAAAATTATAAAAAACGCGATTCTCGAAAAAGGGTTAAGACCATCATTAGATAAAAAATATAATGTTTTCCTGACCCGTAACAACAACTGGAATCAGGTTTGCAACACAGCTATGGCATACGGAGCTATGGCTATCATAGAGGACGAGCCAAAGTTGGCTAAAAAAATTATAGAACGCTCTGTTCAAAGCATTCAGGAACCAATGAAACGCTATGGGCCGGACGGATCATATCCGGAAGGTTATGGATACTGGCATTATGGGACAACATACAATGTTATGCTTTTAGCTTTGTTGGAACAGATCTATGGAACAGATTTCGGCCTATCCGATATTCAAGGATTCACTAAGAGTGCATATTATATTATGCACATGGTTAGCCCGACACTCCAACCATTCAATTTCGGAGACTCAGACTCGGGGCTTCGCCTGAATACATCTATGTTTTGGTTTGCCAAAAAGATGAATGACCCTGCATTGATAAATTATGAAGTAAACTACCTGCTTAACTTAAAGAAATACAATTACGAACAGTATAGCCGCATGCTTCCTTCCATATTTATTTTCGGGCATGATTTCAGATTATCAGAAGCAAATACATCAAGGCTGCCATTAACCTTCACAGCAAAAAATGAAGTACCCGTATCATTAATGCGTACAAAATGGGGGTCACAAGATGCCATCTACGTAGGAATAAAAGGCGGCCGGCCATCCGATAATACACATACTCATCTGGATCAGGGATCATTTGTGATGGAAGCTCTCGGAGTACGCTGGGCTATAGATTTAGGACCACAAGATTACGATTCACTCGAAAAACATGGCATTTCCTTGTGGAATATATCTCAAAACAGCCAGCGATGGGATGTCTTCAGATATAACAATCTAGCCCACAATGTTTTTTCTATCAACGACAAATATTTTGATGTAAATGGACAAGCCATAATAAAATCACACTCAAATACTCCGAAACTTAAAGAGACATCACTAGATCTTTCATCTCTGTATGATAATCAATTGGTATATGCTTCCAGACATATCGCCATTATCAACGAACAATATGTAGAAATAAAAGACAAAATCAGGACAAATAGCGAATCGGCAGACCTTACATGGCGCATGTTAACCAAGGCTAAGGTTATGCCCGTGGACGGCGGATTCTTCCTTACACAAAACGGAAAATCTGTATTTGTATCTGTCCCTGTCGATACAGAATCGTTTGTAATTTCTGCCACATCTGAAAACGATTACGACGAACCAAATCAGGGTGTGAGTATAATAGGTTATAAAATAAAACTTTCTCCTAAGACAACTCAGACCTTAACAGTACGTATATTCCCTCAAAGTAAAAAAAATATAACTGAGATCTGCAACAGAGTTGCAGATTGGCAAATAAAGAATCAACCTTTTGTTAAACACCATGCACTTGACTGGACAAATGGAGCTTGGTATAAGGGTCTTTCCGAGTGGGCCAAGGAAACAAACAATGAAGTTTATTTCGATTTCTTGAAAACACAAGGGGGAAAGCATGGGTATAACGTATATTACAGGCCATATCATGCCGATGATATTTGTGTATCGCAAATGTATTTTGATTTATACAAAAGATATAAAGATAAAGACGTTCTAGCCAAAACAATAGAACGTCTCGATTACGTTACAAATCATCCATCATCTGCACCTTTACAAAAAACACATCCGAAAGGGAGGGATGAGCGTTGGTCCTGGTGCGATGCCTTGTTTATGGCTCCACCTGTATATGCGAACTTATACACTCTGACAGGCAATAAAAAATATGCCGACTTTATGGACAAAGAGTTTAAAGAATGTACCGACTCTTTGTATGATAAGAATGCAAAATTATACTACAGGGATTGTTCAAAAATTCCGTTAAGAGAACCAAATGGAGAGAACCAATTTTGGGCGCGTGGAAACGGATGGGTACTAGCCGGCATTCCTTTGATTTTAGATAATTTGCCGAAAGATTATCACAACAGACAATATTATATAGATTTGTTCAAAGATCTGGCAGAAGGAGTTTTAAGGACTCAGGACGAAAGAGGTTCGTGGCATGCAAGCCTACTGGATCAGGATTCCTACCCCCTGCCAGAAAACAGCGCCTCAGCCTTCTTCTGTTATGGAATAGCATGGGGTATAAGGAATGGCTTGTTAGATAGTAAAACATATATGGAACCGATGCTTAAGGCATGGGCAACCTTATGTAATTATGTACAGGAAGACGGAAAAATAGGATACATTCAACCTGTTGGACACGACCCGAAACCTGCCGATGAAAGCACAACGGATGTCTATGGGATAGGAGCTTTCTTATTAGCCGGATCAGAAGTATTAAAACTGGAAAATAACAACCAAAATAAATAAAACACAATGAATAATACTTTCAATAATATGGGCAAAAGAACCAACTACCGTTGGGTTATCTGCTCTATGCTGTTTTTTGCAACCACTATAAATTATCTCGACAGGCAGGTGCTTTCACTTACCTGGAAAGACTTTATAGCTCCCGAATTTCATTGGACAAATACACATTACGGAACAATAACCGCCCTGTTTTCTATATTCTACGCAATCAGTATGCTGTTTGCCGGAAAGCTTATAGATAAGCTCGGAACCAAAAAAGGTTATATGTGGTCTATTGGCATTTGGTCTATCGGGGCATGTCTGCATGCCTTCTGCGGTATCCTTACATCCGGAATAACAGCCAATCAATGGTTTGTAGGATTTGAAGGTGCACGGGAAGCAATAGCCTTGGTTAGCGATGCCGGAGTCATTGTGAGTGTGAGTGTTACATTATTCATTATTGCCCGTCTTGTGTTAGCTTTAGGGGAAGCTGGCAATTATCCGGCAGCAATAAAATCGACAGCGGAATATTTTCCTAAAAAAGACAGGGCTTTGGCAACAAGTCTTTTTGATGCAGGCTCGGTTGTTGGAGCTTTAGCAGCACCTGTAACCATTCCTGCGATAGCCAAAGCCTGGGGCTGGGAAATGGCTTTTCTTGCCATAGGGGCTCTTGGATTTATCTGGATGGGAGTATGGATGTTTATTTACAAAAAACCGCACCAGAACGCTGCTGTAAATGCCAGCGAATTAGCCTATATCAATCAGGATGGAGAAGATACGGAAAAGAAAGAAAATAAGGTTCCATATCTGAAATGCCTCAGATACAGACAGACTTGGGCTTTTGCATTGGGTAAATTTCTAACCGACGGAGTTTGGTTCTTCTTTTTATTCTGGACTCCTGCCTATTTGAGTGCCGTATATGATATTAAATCTTCCGACCCAAAAGGACAATTGGCAATATTCATGCTATATCTGATCTCGCTTGTGTCTATTATCGGAGGTTGGCTGCCATCATATTTTGTAGACAAGAAAAAAATGAATCCTTATGCCGGACGTATGAAAACGATGCTAATTTTTGCCTCATTCCTGCTAGTTGCACTATTAGCCCAGCCGCTGGGTCATATCTCGTATTGGTTGCCTATCGTATTCATTGGTATAGCTATGGCGGGACATCAGGCATGGTCTGCAAATATATTCACAACCGTAAGTGATATGTTCCCTAAAAAGGCGGTAGGAACAATTGTTGGTATCGGAGGAATGGCCGGGGGAGTTGGAGCCTTCATTATCAATAAATCGTCGGGAGTATTATTCGATTACGCAGGTCAGACACAAATGGCCTTTATGGGATTTAAAGGAGAAGAAGCCGGATACTTCATTATATTTTCCATATGTGCTTTTTCTCATCTTGCAGGATGGATTGTAATGAAAGCTTTGGTTCCTAAATATAAACCGATTACAGATTTGTAAAACCAATCGACATGTGCAGATTAAAATCCGTTTTGTTAATTGTGTTTCTTACTTTCTTCACATTGAGCCTGTCAGCTCAAGAGATAAAGACCGATACTCTTAGCGTGCATGCTATGCGTATGTTATCGGATTTAAATGCATCAGTTATGCGATATGTCAACCAAGACAAGAAATCGCCAGATTACGGAGCGGTCAACTGTCCTCATTGCAAGCTATACCATACACGGGCTGCCGAAATAGTCTATCCTTTTGCATTCGAATATAGCAAAACAAAAAACAAAGAATATCTGAAAGCTGCTATAAATACAGGAAACTGGCTTATTAAACAACAGCAGGATAATGGTTCATGGCTGGAAACTCCCGAAGAATGGACGGGCACTACAACCGATCAGGTATTAATGATGGCATTGGCATATCCGATATTGGAAACTCAGTTATCGAAAAAAGAACAACACTCATGGCTGCAATCTATCGAAAAAGCGGGTGATTACCTAGTAGAAGTTATGTCGCCCCGGTTTGCCAGCATCAATTATTGCGCTACAACTACTGCAAGCCTGATGTTTGTAAATAAACTGGTCTATAAACCATCCTATCTGAATAAAGCCCGAGAATTGGCATATCAGGTAGTAAGTAAAATGGATCAGGATTACTTTCTGACAGGTGAAGGAGGGCGCGTATTTGGCGCAAAGTATGGCATAGACCTGGGATATAATCTGGAAATGTCGCTTTGGGGGTTGGCATTATATGCCCGATTGGCAAAAGACGGCAAGGTTATGAGTATCGTAGAGAAATCTTTGGAAAAGCATTTATACTTTATCTATCCCGACGGATCAATGGATGCCTCGTGGGGAATCCGATCAAACAAATGGACTTGCTTCGGTAGCGGAACTTCCGACGGGTGCCAGGTTCTTTTCAGCTTATTCATGGACAAAAACGGTCAATACCGCACGGCTGCCATCCGGAATTTACAATTTCTCCAAACTTGCATGAAAAATGGTGTTATTGGTTTTGGCCCTTTGTATTATGACATGTATAATTATCTTCCTTGTATATATCCGACTTTTACCAAAGCTAAAAATATGGCTATGTCAATAGCTTTTGCCAAAGCTGATATCGGAAAAGTGGAAGAACTGCCTCTTGACAAAAGAGGAATACACTACTTCTCTACGCTTAACCTGTCGTTAGTAAGAACTGCTCAATGGTGTACTACTATATCGGCTTACAATTATAAAGACCCTGCGGGAGACCGGACAAAATATATGCATCGTCCCGGAGGAGGTACAATAACAAACCTATGGCTAAATGGACATGGCTATCTTCAGGCATCATCACAAACCATTTATAAAAGATGGGAACCAATGAGTTTTCCGGATATACCGGCTCCGTTACCTCTTACGACGAGAATCGAATTTAATTCTGACCTGGGATATTTCACAAACTTGTACGAGTTTGATGCCATAATGACCAATAATAAGGACAAGGGAGATTACATAGTATCGGCTTTGGGAGAACTGAAAAACAGCAAACAGCAGGAAGGGGGAATATCTTACCAATTGACACATCAAATAGGGGATAACTACATAAGCAAAGAAATTGAGCTTATCTATCATGATACTAAAGAACATGTACGCATTATCGAGCCAATAATTTATTATCCGGAAATGGCGTTTACTCAAATAGATAAGAAAAGAATACATATAAAAACTAAGGACAAATTAATTGAATTGGAAATAATTACAGATAATGTAGACATCGAGCTAGGGACAGATGAAGAAAAGTATAAATGGAGCTATCCTGCACTGAAAGCTTATCCCATCATACTAAATATCAATTTTGACAGAAATGACTTAAGAAAAACAATAAAGTTCATTTACCGTATTATATAGATAAAAGCTTAAATCAAGAGAATGAAAAAAATACAACTCCTTTTCATCATTGCAATATTTCTGAATAACACCCCGGCTTCAGGAAAAACCATTGTGGTTGATAATAAAGCATCGGCAAAGGTTGTTAATGAAAAGTTATTGAAACTTCAAGGTGGAGATACCCTTTTACTAAAAAGAGGGCTATATAAAGTAAATCTCAAACTGGTAAATAAACACGGAGTACAAGATAACCCGATTGTAATACGGGGAGAAGACCGCAGGTACACCACAATAGATGGAGGAGCGACAAAGCCGGGCAGCGATTTGAACAATTATGGCTTTTATATCAGAGATTGCTCGTGGATTACAATAGATAATTTGTCTTTCAGGAATTGTTGGGTGGATGCTGTAAGAGCTGATAATTCTAATTATATATCATTCATCAATTCTGATGTAAGAGGTGGACGGCGGGTTCTTTTTGCCCAAGGGCGAAAGAGTCATCATTTCCTTGTCGAAAATTGCTATTGGGAGCAAGGAAAACATGTCTGGACAAAAGAAAATGAGTATTCGTGGGAAGAATTGCACCATGGCGAGTTCAGGTATTATAACGGTAGTATATTTCAGGCAAAGATGATAGGAGGCTCTTTTGTCATCCGGGACAATTACATCAAGAACGTCTATAATGGAATCCGCCTCTCGATAATGGGTGATGCCGAAAGTGATACTCTAGCTTGTACAAATGGAGAGATCTATCGTAATGTGATTGAAAATTCGGCAGATAATGCCTTCGAGCCGGAAGTATATTGCAACAATCTCCATTTCTATCATAATAAGATGATAAATAGCCACGCCTTTATTTCCGTCACCGAAGTCGGCGGAGGGCCACTATACATTTATGGAAATACAGGTGTAAAATTACCGGATTGCAAAGACGGATGGACTATTTTCAAATTCATAGGAAAAGAAAGGCGGCTATCCAAACCCATCTATATTTTCAATAACAGTTGGCAGGTCGATTCAGACGTATTGGGGAGCATACACAACTCGCATTGGAACAATGATAATATTTACCATTTCAACAATGCTTATCATCTATCCGATGCGGATACAGTCGGTATCTATTATCTTGGAAAGAATAACCGATTTGAAAATGATTGTGCAAATGTTCCATTTCCTCAAAGAGTTGCACAAACAGGCAAATATCCAAGTATAATCTCAGACCCGATGTTTGTTGACGGAAAGTATGGGAATTTCTTGTTAAGGAACAATTCTCCCTGTAGAAACGCAGGTATCATACCCAAAGATATGGATATACATTTCACAGGTGACAAACTAGATATCGGCGCATACGATGACGGCAGATTAGTTGAAGGGCCTGTCTTCCGCTATGTAGATCCCGGCAAGGAAATGCCCGATCGGGAAAAGCCTCGTATCGTAAAATATAAGATAGAAAACAGTACATTGAAGCTATGGTTTTCATATCCTTTGGATAAAACAACAATTAAAGTTACAAGTTTTACATTGAATGACATCCCTTTTCAAAGCTTCTCGTTGCAGGAGAATGATTATTTATTGACTTTGAATGCAAAAGAAAACCTACCTCAAAACAACGTCTATCTGTCCATTGCAGATAAGCCGAAAGGCACTAACGGCGAAAATATTACTTTCTGGGCATCATCTATTTCGGTAAAACCCTTTAATGAGGCAGAAAAAGCATTAAATGCGACTAAAACAGCGGCAAATTTTCTGATTCGGAATACTATTTTCGACTTTGAGCCGAAGGTAGTTTCTTTCAATGGTAATGTATCCCGTCTGCAAATTTCGAAAGAAGTATTAAACAAACCAACGAAAATAGCTTTTGCTTATGTGACAATAAACAGCGAAGAACCGAAGGAAACTAAACTTGGTTTTTCTTTTCGGGGAGACATCAAAATGTTTTTAAACGGAAAACTCATTTACTCTGGAATGTCCGACGTTGAAAAATTTAAAGAATATACATACAATCGCTTCAGATTTGACAATGAATTGAATATTAATCTGAATAAAGGAGAGAATAAACTTTTAATAAAAGCTTCCGGAAAAGATAATGGACTGGACTTTGCATGTTGTGCGCTAAAATCGAATCAGGAATTTGATAAAACAATCCGGATTAAAAATAATATAGCGGATTCGCATATCAACAACTGGCTTATTACAGAGCCTTTTGAAATAGGTTTTGAAAATCCGATGGATTCGGTGTTTGAACCTGAAAAAAATATTAGGGAATACTATAAGTATAATAACAGGCTTATCTCATGGCATATGCAAGAGCCTATGATTCATCAGGTATTCGAAACATCACCTTTTGTAAAAAATAAAAAGGGATTCAGTCCCGATTGGCATTATGCAAACTCGAACACCGTTTTAGGTATATTGAATCTCTATAAAGCGTCGAACGATTATAATTATTCTGCATTTGCCAGCCAATACAATAAGCATATGCTTGATCATTACAGCTTTTTTAAAGATCAATATCTATCCGGACGTGTATTGAGAGGTGCATATTTCAGATTGTTCAGGGCCACAATGCTTGATGATACAAGTGGAGCGGCCTTGCCTTTGGCCGAAACTGCTTTGACAGATATGCCTCAACCTCTACAGAAAGAAATACTTGAGCAAACTCTAGATTATGTCCTCAATAAGCAATCACGTCTTGCAGACGGCACCTTATGCCGCCCCGAACCTGTTGCAGAAGCAGTCTGGGCTGATGATATGTTTATGTCCGTTCCTTTCCTGTTACGCATGGCGAAATTAAACAACGACAAAAGACTATATGATGAAGCTGCCTTTCAAGTCTTGTCTATCAATAAATATCTGACCGATATAAATACAAACCTTTGCCGTCATGGATGGTTCAATCGTAAACAGGAATTTTCCCCTGTTGCATGGTCAAGAGCCAATGGGTGGATAGTCTGGGCTATGTCGGAAGCTCTGTCCGAAATTCCATCGAATCATAAAGATTATAAAAGGATAAAAGACGTGTTTGTAAATCGCCTGACAACTTTGCTCAAATATCAATCAAAGGACGGTTTGTGGCACCAGATTATAGATCGTCCCGATTCATATTTAGAAACATCGGGTAGTGCTATGTTCGGATTGGCTTTGGCAAGAGCTATCAATCACAAATGGCTTTCGCAACAATATGTTCCTCAATTAATCAAAACGTGGAATGCTGTATCGGCACAAATAGAAGAAAATGGAGCAGTCAGCGGTATTTGTCAAGGAACAGATATGGGTGAAAATGCCGATTATTATATAAACCGAAAAACGTTGGAAAGCGATCCTCGAGGAATGGGTGCAGTGCTGACATTTGGCACCGAAATGTATTATTTCTTTAATCAAAATAAATAAAGCATGAGACGTATATTTAGCATATTCTTACTGATTATATTTACATCTTTCAACCTCTTTGCTGTAGACATAGTCCCATTGCCGTATAAAATAAAAACCACGAACAAGAAGTTTTCTCTAGAGAAGAATATTGACTACGAAAAATCTTTGCAAGATAAAGAAGTCAATCTCAAATCATTTTATATGGGAATTCGCGGTCAAGATCAGAGTCTGGATATACTTTTCAATAAATCAGGATTTTTCAAAGAAAAGCTAGGCGATGAAGGCTACGAACTCTTTATAGATAATAACAAAATTGTATTGGCTGCAAATACACAGAAAGGACTGTTTTACGGCAAACAATCTTTAATACAACTTATACGTAGAGCAAAGAACAATAAGCTTCAAGGGCTGCATATCATAGATAAACCGGCATTGAAATATCGCGGAGTAATGGATGATATCAGCCGTGGCCCTGTACCAAGTTTAGAGTATATGAAATATCAGATCAGGCGAATGGCTGAATTGAAGATCAATACTCTGACATATTATACCGAACATATGGTACGTACCGAAAAGCATCCCGAATTTGCACCTCCTGCCGGAGCGTTGTCTATTGCGGAATGGAAAGAATTGTCCGATTATGCAAAACAATATTATATAGAACTAATACCAAATTTTCAGTCGCTTGGTCATGCCGAAAAAGTGTTGCTCAGTCCCAAGTTTAAAAATATCGCCGAGAGCAATAGCATGTATGCCCCTACTAAACCCGAAACTATTGAGTTTATGAGGGATATTTACACAGAAATGAGCCCTGCTTTTGAATCAAAGTTTTTCCATGTGAATTGTGATGAGACTTTCGATATGGGACGAGGCCCGTCTGCCCAAAAAGTAAAAGAACTTGGTGCCGGACGTGTATATGCCGATTATATAAATCAACTCTTCGACATACTTAAAAACAATGGGAAGCGGATGATGATGTGGGGAGACATCGTATTGCAACATCCTGAGGTGTTAGATCTTCTTCCGAAAGATGCCGTGATGATGACTTGGGAGTACGGCGACTATGATTCTTATTCCAAATGGATTGATTCATTTAAAGAAAAGGGATTTGACTTTATGGTATGTACAGGGGTACTAAACTCATACCGGATTTTCCCCGATTATAAAATGGCGATTCCCAATATCCGAAAGTTTATAAAAGAAGGAGCTGAGAAAGGTGCTATAGGGATGCTCAATACTGTTTGGGATGATGGAGGATTGCATACCTTCGATCGCGATTGGTACGGTATAGCTTATGGTGCCGAACATTCGTGGAATCCGAACGATAATGAGCTAAGCGATTTTGACAGACGACTATCTAAAGCGATATGCGAAAGCGAAGGACAGGAGCTATTCTCGGCAATACACAAATTGACCGAAATGTGTGAAATAGAGGCTCTCGACAACATGAGTGAGATTGCATTCTGGAAAACGATTATCCCCGAAAGAGGAAAGTATAATAAATATGGCCTAGCCGATTGGGAAGATGTTTATGAGAGCTGCCTCGAAGTAGATTCGATATTAAAGTATCAAACGGCAAAAAACTATACACGTGAATATAAGGCCTTTGAGATTGTATCGGATGAATACAAATATCTGGCAAAAGCCAAACTTAAATTAGCTGAAGCAGCGTCCTTATATACTGAAGCAATTGAAATTCAATATCAAGACAGAGATAAAGCCAAAGCTTTATTAGATAAAGTTTACATAAATATAACCGTGTGTCGAGCCAATTTAGCCAAAGTACAAAGAGATTTTGACACTATCTGGAAAAACGAAAACCGCGATTATTGGAACAACTTTGCAATGGATCCTTTCAACCGGGTATTGAGGGATTATGATGATTTGATAGGCTCTTTCAACGAGTCTGTCGAATATTTTAATCAAGGGTTGCCATTGATTGCTCCGGCTGATATACGTTTAGATATCAGAGAACTTGAAGGCTCATATTTCACTTACTGGTTGATATCTCCTGCTTTTAGTCTTGAAAGCGGAGTTCCATTTGAAACAGACTTTTTGAAAGGAATGGATGGAGAAAACTCTGCATCTCCTTTCCCCGGATTCTCATTTTTCAATGAGAAAGGTGAAAATATCAAATGGATGAAGTATTCATCTCCTCTATCCGATAGGGTTTCGTTAGATATTCCGTTAGAGGCCAAAAATGAGTCTGTAGCCTATGCATTTTGTACTTTAGAATCGGCAAAAGAACAAACGGTAACAGCTAGTTTTGGTTTTACCGGAAAACTTGAAATCTTCTGCAATGGTGTATCTGTATCCAAAAAACAAAGTAATGAGGATTTGATTATAGATGAATATCAACAAGTATTAAATCTTAAACCCGGCAAAAACAGGATATTACTTAAAATAGAAAGAGCTACTACCAGCTGGGACTTCTCGTTCCGTATAAAAGATGCTAAAACCAGCGGACGTAAGAATAAGTATAATATAGACTAATGACACTGGTTATTGCGTTTATCCTTATTTTATAGTAGTTACCCAGAATCGTAACTTTCCAACCTGCGGTATTGGCATTGCTCGTGGCTTGCATCGAACCAGACCCTACAACTGTTGTTTCTTCAACCGTTGGAACGTAGAATTTTGGCCGATTTTGATTGCAGAAGGGAAAATTCCATTATTAAATGCGAATTAACCTATTTATTATTTTAATATAATGTTATATTTCAAAAACTTATTCCTATCTTTGCACCCGCTAATAACAATTATGTATAATTACAATTAACAAAAGAAAGAAATGGCTACAAAGATCCGTTTACAGAGAAGAGGACGCAAAGGTTATCCTTTTTACCACATCATTATTGCAGATAGCAGAGCTCCACGTGATGGAAAATTTATAGAGAAGGTTGGTTCTTACAACCCGAATACTGATCCTGCTACGGTAACTATCAATTTCGATAGAGCTTTGTACTGGTTACAAGTTGGCGCTCAACCTACCGACACTACTCGTAACATACTTTCTGAACAAGGCGTTTTGTTGAAAAAACACCTTCTTGGTGGTGTTGCTAAAGGTGCTTTCACAGAAGCAGATGCTGAAAAGAAATTCGAAGCATGGAAAGCTGAAAAAGAAAAAGGAACTCAAGCTGCCATCAACAAAAATGAGACAAAAGTAAAAGCTGAAGCAAAAGCTCGTTTAGATGCTGAAAAAGCTGCTAACAAAGCAAAGGCTGATGCTGTGGCTCAAAAGAAAGCAGAAGAAAACGCAGCACAAGCAGAGGCTGAAGCCGCTGTAGAAGAAGTTGCGGAAGAAGCGCCGGCGGTAGAAACTCCGGAAGCTGAAGCTGCTCCTGCGGAAGAGAAAAGTGCTGAATAATAAAACCCAGCATAAATTAGAAGCCCGATTGTAAAATCGGGTTTTTTGTTTTGTCTCGATCAAAGGTTGGTATATCTATTTTGTTTTTAGTTGAAAATTTCGAAGAAATACTAATTAGTCAATCCTTAAAAAGTCATTTTAAGTTCAAGTATAAAAAAGTCTGCCTGTATTTTGCAAAAGAAACAGGCCATTTTTTGTTTGTATTTGTTGATCATTCTCTTGAAGTTGAATCCCGCCG
>NZ_BAAHWU010000043.1:0-25297 GCF_054601275.1 Dysgonomonas reticulitermitis
ATTCTTGATTTTATATTTATCTTTGATCTGGGTTATCGGTGAGGTACTCATATATCTACTTTTTTGAATTTGCAAATACAAAAATACACCTGTAACCCTTCTTTTACAATACCGTTGCAACAAAGTCTACCTAGACTATAACATATGGAAGATAATAAATTTTTGACACTTATAAAAAATGGGATCTGTGAAAACTGGGATCGTCCGGCTTTAACTGATTACAATGGAGAGACATACTTATATAAAGACTTTGCACGTAAAATAGCCCAGCTACATATTCTTTTCGAGGATATGGAAGTCCGGAAAGGAGATAAAATCGCTATTTGCGGCCGCAATTCATCAAATTGGACTGTGGCTTTCTTTGCCTCCCTTACTTATGGCGCTGTTATCACAACTATCCTGCATGATTTTAGCGGAGAGAATGTCCACAATCTGGTAAATCATTCAGAAGCAAAGGTCTTTTTTGCGGACGAGTATGTGTGGACAAAGGTTGACCCCACGCAGATGCCGTTGGTTGAGACTATTTTGATAATAGATGATTTTTCGGTACAAAAATCACGATCAGCTAAATTATTAGCCTCATGCTCAGACTTAGAATTGGCCCTTGCTCAAAAATATCCAAATGGCTTTACTGTTGAAAATGTAAAATACCATGATGAATTACCGGAAGAATTGGCTGTTCTGAATTATACTTCGGGTACAACCAGCAATCCGAAAGGAGTTATGATTCCTTATCGAAGCCTTTGGTCTAATACACGCTTTGCTATTGATATGATACCGTTTGTGAAATCGGGTGATGGTATTGTATGCATGTTACCCATGGCGCATATGTACGGATTGGCGTTTGAGATACTTCTTTCTATATCAAAAGGATGTCATATACACTATCTGACCCGTGTGCCTTCGCCGCAAATTATATTGGATGCTTTTTCCAAGGTAAATCCTACACTGGTACTGGCAGTGCCTCTTATCATCGAAAAGATTGTTCAGACGCGGGTATTCCCCGAATTGAAGAAGCAACCTGTTAAAACATTGTTACTGCTACCTTCTTTCAAAAAAATGATATATAAAAAGATCGCCGAAAAACTGATACCTGTTTTTGGTAACAAACTGGTAGAGGTGGTTATCGGCGGTGCAGCTTTAAATAAAGAAGTGGGGGATTTCTTGTCAGCAATAAAATTCCCTTACACAGTAGGATATGGTATGACAGAATGTGGCCCTCTTATTTCTTATGAATATTGGGAAACATACAAAGCCGGCTCCTGTGGGCGTCCCGTAGATCGTATGTCTGTACGAATAGAATCATCAAATCCTGAGACCGAAGCAGGAGAAATAATGGTGAAAGGGCAAAATGTAATGCTCGGCTATTTTAAGAACGAGGAAGCAACCAAACATATAATCGATGACGCCGGCTGGCTCCGTACCGGAGATTTGGGTGTAATGGACCGCGATGGTTTCTTGTTTATCAAGGGGCGCAGCAAAACAATGATACTAGGACCTTCCGGGCAGAATATTTATCCCGAAGAAATAGAAGGGTTTTACAATAATTCTCCTTATGTAGGCGAATCGTTGATCATAGAAGAAAGTGGTAAATTGATAGTGCTGATATATCCCGATAAAGATTATATGAAGAAGAATGATATAAAAGAAAGTGATTATTCTGCTATTTTTGTCGAAGAAATGAAGGCCATAAATAAGCGTTTACCAAAATATAGCCAGATAGTTAATTTCAGATTGCAGGATCAGGAGTTTGAAAAGACGCCCAAACGGAGTATCAAACGTTTCCTGTACCAGAAATAAAAACAGATGACGAAGTATGTTGTACTGCTCCGCGGAATTAATGTCGGAGGTAAGAATATGATTAAAATGCCTGACTTGAAACAGGCATTTGTCAGTATAGGGATGCTGGAGGTATCTACCTATATTCAGAGCGGCAATGTACTGTTTTCATCGGATAAGAATGAAAAAGAACTGATTCCCGAATTGGAAAGCGTAATCAGTAAATTCTTTGGGCTGGATATTCCTGTTATTCTGAGGAGTATTCCCGAATTGGAGAAAATAAAAGAGAATGTACCTTTTTCGATAGAGGAAATTTCTGAAATAGAAAACTCGGCAGAAGGCGAGGTCTTATATTTGTTCATGTTTGCCGACAAACCGTAGCTACGAGATATAGAACGTATCTCTCTTTATAAAGAGGGCGGTGATCGATTTGAGATAAAGGGACGTGATATGTATGTACTATTTGATAAAACTATTCGCGACTCAAAGCTAGCAGGGGTTTTGCAGAAAACAGAAACGCCTGTAACGTCACGTAATATGAGAACTGTAAATAAATTGATAGAACTAGGTAAGAGTAACATATAACTAAATAAAAACATGTCGGACGATAAAAAAATTATTTTTTCAATGATTGGCGTGGGTAAACTCTACCCGCCGCAAAAGCAAGTATTAAAAAACATCTACCTTTCGTTCTTTTATGGAGCTAAGATCGGTATTATCGGGCTTAACGGCTCCGGTAAATCTACTTTGCTGAAAATGATAGCAGGGCTTGATAAAGAATATCAAGGTGAGATAGTATCGGATAAAGGATATTCGGTAGGTTATCTGGAACAAGACCCAAAGCTGGATCCGGCTAAAACTGTCAAAGAAATCGTACAGGAAGGGGTACAGCCTACTATGGATATTTTGAAAGAATATGAAGGCATCAACGAGAAATTCGGATTGCCGGAATATTACGAAGATCCGGATAAGATGGATGCACTTTTTGCCCGTCAGGCAGAATTGCAAGATAAAATAGATGCTTCCGACGCATGGAATATCGATAGTAAGCTGGAACGCGCGATGGACGCACTACGTTGTCCGCCTGAAGATCAGTTATGTGCTAATCTTTCGGGAGGAGAAGCCCGTCGTGTAGCTTTGTGCCGCTTGTTGCTCCAAGAGCCGGATGTGTTGCTACTCGATGAGCCTACCAACCATTTGGATGCGGAATCTATCGACTGGTTGGAGCAACATCTGCAACAATATAGTGGAACGGTTATCTGTATCACACACGACCGTTACTTTCTGGATCATGTCGCAGGCTGGATTCTTGAACTTGACCGCGGAGAAGGTATTCCGTGGAAGGGCAACTATACTTCATGGTTGGAGCAAAAGACCAAGCGCATGGAACAGGAAGAAAAGCAAGCCAGCAAACGCCGAAAGACTCTCGAACGTGAGTTAGAATGGGTAAGAATGGCGCCAAAGGCTCGCCAGGCAAAAGGAAAGGCTCGTTTGAACGACTACGAGAAAATGTTGAATGCCGACCAGAAAGAGCGTGAAGAAAAGCTTGAAATATTTATACCTAATGGTCCTCGTTTGGGCAATAAGGTAATAGAGGCTCATGGTGTGAGTAAGGCTTTTGGTGATAAGCTTCTGTTCGATAACCTCGAATTTATGTTACCTCCATCAGGTATTGTAGGCATTATTGGCCCTAACGGTGCGGGTAAGACTACTTTATTCCGTTTGATTCAGGGATTGGAAACAGCCGATAAAGGAACATTTGAAGTTGGAGAAACTGTAAAAATAGGATATGTAGATCAGTCGCATGCCGATATAGATCCCAATAAAACAGTATATCAGGTTATATCGGGAGGTAGTGAATTTGTACGGGTAGGAGGCAGGGAAATCAATGCCCGTGCTTATCTTTCCCGGTTCAATTTTTCAGGAGGAGATCAGGAAAAGCCGACCGGCGTATTATCCGGCGGGGAACGTAACCGTTTACATCTTGCCCTTACTTTGAAATCGGAAGCGAATGTGTTACTCTTAGATGAGCCTACCAATGATATAGATGTGAATACATTACGCGCATTGGAAGAAGGGTTGGAAAACTTTGCAGGCTGTGCTGTTGTTATATCACATGACCGTTGGTTTCTGGATCGTATCTGTACACATATCCTTGCTTTTGAAGGAAACTCAGAGGTGTTTTTCTTTGAAGGCAGTTACAGCGAATACGAAGAAAATAAGAAGGTGCGTATGGGGAATGTGGAACCGAAACGTATCCGTTACCGGAAATTGATTACTTAAAAAAATATAATTTGTGCAGCTTAATTTAAAATTGCACAGTCATATATACATGAAAATTGGAAGTAAAAAGCGATTTTTGCTTCCGGTTTTTTTAATTGTTCGGGATGGAACTAAAAGGAATTTAAATGTGCGGCCTACCACAGCTATTATATATACGAATGAAAAAAGTATCCCTACTTTCTTTACTTTGCCTGCTATACAGTGTGTCATATGCTCAAAGCCTGACTACGGTACGGGGAATTGTCCGCGACTCTGTCTCTCATGAAAAATTGCCATTCGTAACAGTTTTATTCAATAATACCACTATCGGTACTTTTTCCGATGAGGAGGGTGAATTCAGATTGAGCAATAGGGGGGGAGTGACTTCTGTCACAGCATCTATTTTGGGATATAAACCATACACTTTCACTGTAGTTCCGGGAAGAACTACAGTGAAAGATATATTTCTTGTACCGGCAGACAGGCAGTTGCAAGAGGTGGTGGTAAAACCTCAAAAAGAGAAATATTCGAAGAAAAACAATCCGGCTGTTGAACTGATAAAAAAAGTAATTGCACGTAAAGGTCAAAATAATATTACCGATCTGAATTATTATCAATACAGGGAATATGAGCGCATGTTTTTCGCGATAAATGAGTTTAGTCCGGATATGCCTCTGTTCAAACGCTATAAATTCCTACCCAATTATATGGATTCCTCCATTATAGACAATAAGCCTATATTGCCATTCTCTGTCAGGGAGCAGCTTACAGATGTGTTTTACCGGAAAAATCCGAAAGACACTAAACGCATAGTCAAAGGATATAACATTTCGGGAATTGATCAGGCTATTGAAACTGAGGGATTAGATGCCATTATTAAAGAAGTATTTAAAGATATATCCATCTTTGACAATTCTATTGAGCTGCTTTTCCATTCTTTTGTCGGGCCATTAAGTGAGCAAAATTCCATCGACTTTTACCGTTGGTATCTGTCGGATACTACTGTTATTGATTCAGACAAGTATGTGAAGCTGGATTTCGCACCGTTTAACTCAAGGGATGTGGGTTTTACCGGAAGTTTGTATATATCGCTGGATAGTGCCTATGCTGTAAAGAGGGCTGTAATAAGGACTCCTAAAAAGATGAATATAAACTTTGTGGATCAGCTTGTTGTACAACACGATTTTAAAAAGGTGGATAACAAATGGATTCCGATGGAGGAGCGTATGGCTATAGATGTATCTATGCTGGAGGCTTTTAAGTTTTATATTGACAAGACCCGTTCTTATGAGAATTTTGAGATAAACAAGCCTATGGATCCTGTATTCATTTTAGCGGCACCGGAAGTGTTTGAAAAAAATTACTTGAAAAGACCTAAGGAATTTTGGGCTCGTAGCCGGCCTGTAGAGCATCAGAAAGATTATAGGATGGATATGATGATAGAGGACATGAACAAGGTACTCCTCTTCAAAGTATTGCTCAATGCGGGGAGTGTTGTTTCAACAGGATATATACCAATGTCGAAAGATCCGGATGTAAATAAACTCGACATAGGTACTATTCCTACTTTTTATAGTTACAACTCTATAGAAGGAAACCGTTTCAGGTTAACGATGGCTACTACTAAAAACCTGCATCCTCGTCTTTTTTTGTATGGATATGGCGCTTACGGAACTCGTGACAATCAATTTAAATATTACGGTGAAGCTACCTGGGCGTTCAATAAGGTGAAGAATCATAAAGATGAATTTCCAAAGCATAACATAAGTGTTGCTTACAAGTATGATATGAATACTTTGGGGCAGCGATATACGCAAGCTGAGAGGGACAATATACTGATGTCGATCAGGAGCAATAGCAACCAGAAAATGACTTATAACAGGCAAACTCAGGTTGCCTATCAGAAAGAGTTTTATAAAGGATTTTCTTTTAAGCTTTCGGGGCAAACGTTTCATGAGCGTCCCGCCGGAAAGCTTCTTTTTGAAAAGATGGACGAAGAAGGTAATCTTTATAGTGTAAAAAGTATTAAGACAACCGAAGCTATGCTGTCATTGCGGTATGCCCCTAATGAGAAATTCTTTCAGCAGCGCAGAAAAAGGCATTCTATGCCTTCGCAGAAGACCGTATTCAGTCTTTCTCATACGATGGCCTTTGAAGATGTTTTGGGTGGACAGTATCATTATAATAAGACATCATTTTCGGCTCTGAAAGAATTGTGGGTAGCTCCGTTTGGAAAATTAACGATGTCGGCTCAAGCCGAGAAAATATGGGGCGAAGCTCCATTTCCATTATTGATAACACCAAGTGCAAACAGTTCTTACACTATTCAGAAGGGTAATTTTTACCTGATCGAACCATTAGAGTTTGTGCATGATGCACAGCTATCTTGGGAGGTTTATTATCATATGGGCGGATGGTTATTCAACCGTATTCCGTTTCTCAAAGTACTTAAATGGCGCGAAATTGTCGGGTTCAGAGGTTTTCTGGGTAGTCTGAGTAATCGTAACAATCCAATGCTTAATCACGATATGTTGTTGTTTCCTCAAAGAACTTATACTACGGAGGGGAATAAGCCTTATATGGAATATAATATTGGTATAGAGAATATCTTCAAAATCTTCCGTATCGATTATGTCAGAAGGATAAATTATCTGGGGCATCCCGATGTGGATAAGGATGGGTTTAGGATATCTTTCGACCTGAATTTCTGATTATCCGAATACTGTCGCTAATATTTCTAAGGGAGACAGAGGATTCTTCTTCGGTGGATTTTTCGGTACCAATACTTTTAACCCTAGTGGTATAATTTCGACGTTTATTTCAGTTCCCATTTTTATCGGATCACCATCAATGTGAATTAAGCCTTCGCGTTCGCGCCGTATAGTCGCTTTATTGGTAATCAGCTCTGTCATTTTGCTGTTTTCATCTATTTTCTTGGTGAATAATTGTAATGAGGTCTGGGGAATATCAAGCACCGTTAAAGGTTTTAATATAGCTATGTTCATCATCCCGTCTTGTATGTCGGCATGAGGGGCTATGTGGGCATTGTATCCATATTGCGATGCATTGGCACATGTTACGACAAAAGCCTTATCTTCTATAGTGCCTTGCGGACAGATAATTTCAAATCTTTCCGGCTTTTGCTGGAAGAAAGTTTCGAGCATATTTTTAAAATACATGAAAGAGCCCCGGCTTTTCTTTCCTGATGCTTTTGCGGCTACCTCGGCATCGAATCCCATTCCGCATGTACAAAAGAATATCTTGTCATTTACTTTACCATAGTCGATGTCAATGATATTTTCTTCGGTTATAACATTCAGCGCTTTTTTGAAGTCGATAGGTATATTTAAGTCTCGTCCCAGCCCATTACCTGAGCCCATTGGAATAATACCTAATGCTATATCTGAATTTACCAGAGCGCTGGCAACCTCATTTACCGTACCATCTCCACCTACGGCTATCACATATGTCGCTTTATCGGCGATAGCTTGTTTGGCTATCTCATAGCCATGACCTGCATACCCCGTTATGAAGATATGTACATCAAACTCGTGGGCATCAAATTTTTCAGCTATTTTATGCGGTAGGTTCTGCTTTTTCGAGGTACCGGATGCGGGATTTATTATAGCGTAAATTTTCTTTTTGCAGGTCATGTTAGTTGGTAAACAGTTTCATTCGGCAAAAGTAAGTTTTTTAATGAATGAATACAACTCTTTGCCTGTTACTTTCGCTATTTAATTAGGAGATAACCCTCGTTCGAATGTCTCGGTTACTGTGGCTTCTATTATTGCATCTTCTGCAACGTTTAATTGACGGGCTATTTCTTTTTTAAAATCGGATAATACAATAATCTTATCGTTTTCCCGTACGACTCTCTTTTCTCCACGAATATCATCCAGTAGATAATAATTCTTATCCAGCATTTTAAATTTACCTTTCAGTGGATCGGTACTATCCCGGTGGCAGTAATATGTTTTATCGTTTTTAAATTCGTAGCTGATCTGTGTATTTTTTAATGTTGTGGCTATATATTCTTCTGCTGATTTTTTCAAAACGGCATTTGATGCAGAAACATTGATCTTTGTTCCCTCATATAACCAATGGCCTTCTATATTCTTTACAGAACTGCTGTCGTCATTCTCACATGACGTCATCAACATTCCAAAGGTAATAATTGATATAAAAATATATGTTAAATATCTAGCTTTCATAACCCCATAATTAAGGTTAGTTTACAAAAGTATATATAATAAACGTAAAAAACGAATAAATGTTGCATATATTTAAGAGAATTCGGACAATTTCTTGCCCGAATTTCTATTCATACTAAATATTATTTATCATCAGGATTTTACTATGCAAATATTTTGATAAGGAATTCAATCAAAATAATAATGGCGGCGACTATTATAATCATATCTTCTAAAAGTTTTGTTATTTATTGAGAATTCCATGTTCACTCTATAGTTTTCCTTCAGGGGTTTTTCTATTATCACTTTTTTATTCAAAGGGGTCGTAACAGTTATCTCATAAGTTTGCAGATCCCATGGGTTATCCATATCGTACCATTCCGGGTCTATATTTATGAGGGAGCCTGTTTGTATATATTTTATTTTCATGTTTTTAGCTTTCTCTTCGGCTTTATACATTTCATCTGAATAAGCTTTTTTACGGATTTCTATTTTAAAATTGTTCAAAGTAGAATCTTCTTTAACTTTTATTTCCGGAAGTATTTGCATCTGTCGATATTTCATTTTGTCTCCTTTGTACAACATTCCTTCGTTATTAGGTTGTGTATAGACGGTATTTGTATCTCCCAGAAGTTTTATACGCAATGTGTCCGATTTGATACTGTCAATAAGTATGGTTTCTGTCGCGATTGCCATATCTCTGTGATTTTTAGCAAATTTGAATCCGTAATTGCCCAGATAGAAGATTGCGCCGAACCAGAATATAAGCCCTATAGAAAAGCTGACCAACGTTTGCATTGTAAAAGGAGTTCGCCTGATTATTTTCACCATAAGGCTTAGCAAGCCCGATAGGGGGATCAATGTGACAAGTACTGTCGCTATTTTAAAATTGATTGTGTTGAATCCCAGCAATGAAAGATAGTTAGGGAATGAGATAAACTCCGTGTCGAAATATAACCAGATCAAGCTGAAGATTATGCATATTATAGAGATTATAGTTATCGTAATAATAAATATCGCGATTATATTTATAAATACTCCAAGGCAACCGCTAGCTGAACTTTTATGCTTGAGCGAAGCCGATTGACTACGATCTTCTATATTTACTATAGATGGGTCTGCACCTGTCATAGCCAGCTTTTGTGAAAATGATTTTGCTGCCGGCATCACTATCCATAGTATGATGTATGCAAGTACTACTGTACCAGCTCCTCTGACAGATAGGATGTTGAGAAGTAGCAATAAACCTACAGTGCCAATGCGGAGAATGGTGGGGTCTATACTGAAATAATGACCTAATCCGCTGAAAACACCTCCCAAAATTTTGTTGTCCTGGTCGCGGAATAGTTTCTTCTTGTATGGTTCTTGCGACTCATTCTTTTGTGAATAATCGAAGCTTTCTTTGTGAGTGGCGCTTTCATCTGCAAAAGTATCCTGATTATCGTCAAAATCTTTGGGATTACCCATAATATTTATTATATCTTGGGCATCGCTTTCCGACACGGCGCTGTCATTACTTTTTATTCTCATTTGTAGCAATTCGCTCAGTCTGATTTCTATGTCGCCAATGATTTCATCGGATTCAGAGTTACCATGAAAATGCTTTTTGAGAGATGCCAAGTAGTTATCTAATATCCGGTATGCTCCTTCTTCCAGATTGAATGCTAATCCTCCAATACTTACTCTTACTGTTGGTTTCATTGTATTTAGATTTTATTTGTTTCTTATATTATCTATTACTCGTACCAAATCTGCCCATACCAAGTCAAGTTCGGTCAGCATTGCTTTACCTTTGTCTGTTATGGCATAATATTTACGGGGAGGTCCCTGAGTCGATTCTTCCCATCGATAACTCAATACACCTTGATTTTTCTGTCTGGTAAGCAGTGGGTATAAGGTGCCTTCTACTACAATCATCTCAGATTCTTTTAGTTCATTAATGATGTCAGAAACGTATGCGTCTCCTTTGGATAGAATACTTAGAATGCAATATTCCAGAATTCCTTTACGCATTTGTGCTTTTATGTTGTCTACATTTATTGTTTCCATACTAATATATGTTTTATAATTTGCCTTACGGTGGCTTGTTATTTGTTTTGTGAAGTATATTTTCTGATATTTTCCGCAGTTGGCGCATAACCTCTCATTTCTAACTTCTGACTGATGGTTATAGCTTTAGGTGCGACAAACCATAAAACTATGTATATCAGTATGGCTGTGCCATATGCAAAAGACAGGGCAGCAAATATTACACGTATGATGGTAACATCTATATTGGTGTAGGCAGCTAATCCGCTACATACTCCGGCTACCATTTTATTGTCTACATCACGGTGGAAACGTTTGTCACCCTGCGTATATCTTTGGTCGGAATATGAGTTTTGGCTTCTTTCGCTATTTTGAGTTCCGGTTCCATTACCGTTGTTCTCAACTTCTCCGAGATGGTCTATTACTGTCTGTACAAGTTTCATATCTACTACTTGATTGGTAAATTTCATTTCTTTTTGAAAAATCTCTGCTACACGTGCTTCCACATCTTCCATTATTTCTTGCGCTTCTCTCTTGTCAGGAATTGTAGATTCGAAGTGTTTCAAGTATTCTTTTAATCTGATATATGCATCGTCTTCCATTGTGAAATTGATGCTGCCTATACTTACTTCTATTATCTTTTTCATATCGATTATTTTTTACTGTATTATACCATGTTGTTTGTAATGCAAATATATAAATAAATATTAGTACCATGCAATACATGGTACTTGATTTATATTTTGATATATTTGCTATTTTTCTTATTATCAGTTTATTATGTTTTATTCTCGTTTTTATATTTAACTTTATTTAACCTTATTCCTGTCTAAAAGCGGGATTATTTCTTTTTTTTGTAAGCGTTACAGCTTTTTTATACATTTATGCATCTATAATATAGAAAGCTAATATATTAAGATTGAAATCTCAGTCGGGTAATCCTTTTTGCTACGAACATCAAATTACATTAGATTTTGCTTTCAGATTTAATCTTTTGCGAAGAAAGTAATTCAATACAATATCTTTTATTGGTTTGGTCAGATAAAAAATAAAGTTGTAACTTGCGGTCGATTTACTTTGCAAAACAACAAACTCGCAAAACATACGTTATTAATTAAATAAGAATTTCAAATCGACAGAATTATGAAAAAAGCACTAACCATTGTTGGGGTTGTATTATTGGTTATCATTATAGCAATGGTTGCAATACCCTTTTTGTTCAAAGATAAAATTAAAACAGCAGTACTTAATGCCGCTAACGAGCAGCTTGATGCAAAAGTGGACATTAAAGATTTCGGGCTGAATTTGTTTTCAAACTTTCCGAAGGCAACGTTATCTCTGGATAACGCTACTGTAATAGGAGTGGGGGATTTTGAGAAAGATACATTGTTGCAGGCAAAATCGGCAAGTGTAACTATCGATTTGATGAGTCTTTTCGGTAGTGAGTACAATATATCGAAAATTAATCTGGATAGGGCATCGGTTTACGCTAAAATATTACCGGATGGCCGTGCCAACTGGGATATAATGAAGGTCGATTCTTCCGCTACAACTGCTACTGCTACAGAAAGTACACCATTCAAACTCAATCTGAAAAAAATATCACTCAACGACTGTAATCTCATATTCCAGAACGATTCAACAAATATGAAAGTTGTAATGAGCAAATGGAATGGTGAAGTCTCAGGCGATTTTTCGGCTAGTGAAACTACCCTCAAAACAACTTCAACAATAGATGAAGTATCTTTCTTTATGGATGGCATACCATATCTGAGTAAAGTGAAAGGAGTAGCTAATGCTGCTTTGAATGCCAATTTCGATAGTTTTAAATTTACATTTGCCGACAGTGAACTCCAGTTGAATGACCTGAAAGCTTCTATTGACGGTTCGTTTGCCATTGTGGGTAAAGATGGCGAAGGTATGGATTTCGATTTAAAATTGAATGCACCGAATACCCAGTTTAAAGATATATTATCTATCGTGCCTGCCATGTATACAGCAGACTTCAAGGATGTGAAAACATCGGGGACAGCTTCTTTGGAGGCTTATGTAAAAGGTCTGATGCAGGACGAGACATATCCGGCATTCGATGTTAAAATTATTGTGAATGATGCCATGTTTCAGTATCCGTCACTACCTAAGTCTGTGAACAATATCAATGTGAATATGGCTATAAATAGTAAAGGTGGTTCATTGGACAATACAGTAGTGGATATAAGCAAATTTAGTTTCAACCTGGGAGGAAATCCTTTTGCCGGAAGCTTGAATGTTTCCACTCCTATAAGTGATCCAAATCTGAAAGCGAGCGCTAATGGAACATTAAATCTGGGAATGATAAAGGAAGTTTATCCTTTGGAAAAAGGGACAGAACTCAACGGTACCATAGTTGCGAATATAAATATTGCAGCGAGGATGTCTGCAATAGAAAAAGAGCAATATGAGAATGTGTCGGCTGCGGGAACGTTAAAAGTAAACGGTATGACCTACAAATCGCAGGATATGCCCGATGTGTTGATAAATGACGCCGGATTGGAGTTTACTCCCCGCTATGCAAATCTATCATCGTTGAATGTGCAAATAGGAAAGAACGATATTTCAGCTACCGGACGCCTCGAAAATTTCATCGCTTACGCATTGAAAAATCAAACGCTCAAAGGACAATTGAATATTAAGTCAAATTATCTGAATGCGAACGATTTCATTAGTAGCGAGACTTCCGGAACCGAAGCTGAAACAGCCACTTCGGAAGATATTATAATCCCTAAAAATATAGATTTTGCACTGAATGCAGCCTTGAATCAGATTGTATATGGCAAGATCAATATTACCAATATGGCCGGGAATATGACGGTCAGGGATGGTATTCTAAGCCTTAGCAATGTCGGGGCCAACGCTTTAGGCGGCTCGTGTAAAGTGAATGGTACATACAACACTTCTGATCCTAAAAATCCAAAAGTGAATTTCGATTTGGCTCTGTCTAAGGTTTCATTTGCCGAGACATTTAAGTCGGTAGAATCCATTCAGAAATTTGCACCGATCTTCGAAAAACTGGCAGGTACATATTCTATGAACTTAAAATTTGATACGTCGTTGGGGCAAACTATTATGCAGACTCTTGCCAGCCTCACGGGTAGTGGAGCATTACAGACAAGCGACGTTAAAATAGAGGGTGTGGAAGCGCTTACAGCTCTTTCTTCTTCGTTGAAAACCGATGCTTTGAAGTCTTTCTCCACTAAAGATATTAATTTGCCATTCACAATTAATGCCGGAAAGTTGACTACAAAACCTTTTAGCGTGAATTTTGGCGGCGGCGGAATAATGAAGCTGGAAGGATCTACAGGACTAGATCAGAGTATAGACTATAAAGGAATGGTAACATTGCCTAAGTCGATGGCTAATAATTATGTGAATGCGGTACCTATTACTATCGGCGGAACGTTTACTAATCCTAAGATTGGCATAGATACTAAGGCTTTGTTGTCAGGAGCAGCCACATCCGTTGTCGGGGATTTGCTCGGTGGTGAAAAAGGCGCTGATGTGTCGGCAAAACTATCGGAAGAAAAAGCTAAACAGATAGAAAAACTGCGTACAGAAGCCGATGCTGCTGCGAATAAATTAGTTGCAGAAGCTGAAAAACAATCTCAGGCTCTTGTCGAGAAAGCGGGAAGCAATCCGATAGCCAAAGTTGCTGCTCAGGCAGCTGGTAAAAAACTAGTGGACGAATCGAAGAAACAAGCCCAGAGTATGAGAAATAAGGCTGAGGAGCAAATTAAAAAGATAGAAGGTTCGGGACAGTAAATTCATAAAACAGCATATAACGAAAAAGAGGGTGAACATCATCCTCTTTTTTTTGTTTCTATATTATTGGTGGCTAAGAATGAGAAAGATATAAATCTAGGCTATTTGGACACGATTGCAATCGTTTGCATAACCAAAACGTAACTTTTACAAAATCTTATGCGGATAAACATAATTCAAGTTATCATATTTGCATTGCAATCTGTGATGCGTTGAAGAGGAATCAGTTTGCACGACCCTAATAAATCAAAACCAAGATAATGCAGAATCAGACACAACAGATTATATTATATGACGCCATTCCATATACCGATATTTAGGCTTCATTTTTTGCGCCTTCACCTTAGATAGATTGTATCTGTGTAAAGTAAAGGTTTTGAGTTTTCCATAAATAAAGTATCAATATAAAAAGATTAAAAACAATCAATATTAACGTTAATCTTAATAGTATTTCGCATGAAAAGAAAGATTAAAAAATGTGTTAACGTATTCCTGCTGTTTATGCTGGGAATGCTAGTCTCTGCACCGGAAGCTTTTTCACAAAGTGGAAATATTTCTGTAAGAGGTAATGTGAAGGATAATAGCAATGAGCCTGTTATCAGTGCCAGTGTTGTTGTCAAGGGTACTACCAATGGTATTATAACTGATTTGGATGGAAACTATCAGATCAATAATGTGCCAAGTAATGGGGTATTGGTTTTCTCATTCCTTGGTTACCGGACTGTAGAAATACCGGTTGCAGGAAAAAGCCAGATAGATGTGGTGTTGCAAGATAACACTGAATTACTGGATGAGGTAGTTGTTATAGGGTACGGTAGCGTAAAGAAAAGCGATTTGACTGGGTCTATTGCAGCTATCGGGGAAAAAGAATTCAACAAAGGCTTGGTTACTACTCCTACTTCACTGATTTCGGGTAAAGTAGCCGGGGTTCAAATTGTATCCAACGGCGGACGTGCCGGAGAAGGAAATACAATCCGAATCCGTTCCGGAGCTTCGCTGAATGCAAGTAATGATCCGCTTATCGTAATAGACGGGGTACCGGTGGACAACGGTTCTATTTCGGGTATAACCAGTCCGCTGTCTTCTATCAATCCAAACGATATCGAGTCGATGAATATATTGAAAGATGCTTCCGCGACAGCCATTTACGGTTCGCGTGCATCTAACGGTGTGATTCTTATCACCACCAAAAAGGGAACGGCGGGACAAAAGCTGAAATTCAATATATCAACGCAGAACTCCATTGCCACCATCGCCCGCAGGGTAGATGTGCTTTCGGCTGACGAGTTGCGCGACTTGGTTACCAATAGTCCTAATGTAAAACAACAGTACATCGACTATTTGGGAGATGCCAATACTGATTGGCAGGATGAAATTTTCCGCAGTGCTTTCACCACCGATAACAACATAAGTATAAGCGGTTCTATCGGAAAAGCGCTGCCTTTCCGCCTTTCCGCCGGATTTATGAGCCAGGACGGTATTCTCGATACCGACAATATGAAACGGACTACTGTGGGCTTGAGCCTTTCTCCTACTTTCCTTGACAAACACTTGTCGGTGAACATTAATCTGAAAGGTACTTACGCTAAAACCCGATTCGGAAATGGTGATGCAATCGGTTCTGCCCTGCGCATGGACCCTACCCAACCGGTAAAAGCAGACGGTTTTGACGAATTGAATGGTTATTGGGGTTGGTTGCTGAGTAACGGCAATCTGAATGGCATGGCTACCGATAGTCCTGTGGCTTTGCTTCAAGGGAAGGACGATCAATCGGATGTTTACCGGAGTATAGGAAATATCCAATTCGACTATAAAATGCACTTCTTGCCCGAATTGCGCGCTAACCTGAATTTAGGTTACGACCTTTCGAAAGGAGAAGGGAATGTGGTTACACAACCTTGGTCGCCTGCTTTTTATACAAAAAACGAAGATAGCGGTGAACGTAGCAAGTACAAACAAGAGAAGCAAAACTTGTTGATGGAATTTTACCTGAATTATGCTAAGAATCTGAATGAAGCCAACCATTTGGAAGTGATGGCAGGGTACACTTATCAGGATTGGTTGACCAAGTCTTATAATTATCCAAAATATTATTTCGACGAAACTATAATGAAAGAAAATCCGCCTGCATTTGAAATGGATAAACCGCAGAATACCTTAATTTCTTATTACGGACGATTGAACTATACCCTGTTGAGCCGGTATATGCTTACAGCTACTCTCCGTACTGACGGATCTTCGCGCTTTGCTCCTGAAAACCGTTGGGGTACTTTCCCTTCCGTTGCATTGGCCTGGCGCATCAACGAAGAAAGCTTCATGAAAGAAATGGAGAGCATTTCTAACCTGAAACTGCGTTTGGGTTGGGGTATTACCGGACAACAAGAAGTTGGGAATTACGAATATCTGGCTAAATACAGTTATTCTCAAGGTACAGCTCAGGTACAGTTTGGCGACCAGTTCTATCATATGTACCGTCCTGACGGATACGATGCCAACCGCGTTTGGGAAACCACAACTACCTATAACGCAGGCTTGGATTATGGATTCCTGAATAACCGCATATATGGTAGCATAGACGCGTACATCAAGAATACAAAAGACTTGCTGAACAATACACCATTGGCAATGGGTAGTAATTTTACCAACACGATTATTCAGAATATTGGTAAAATGCAGAATAAAGGTATCGAATTGAGCGTCAACGCTGTTCCTATCGATAATAATGACATGCACTGGGATCTGGGATTCAACATTACTTACAACAAGTCTGAGGTTACCCAGTTGACCATGAGTGACGGTAATTCCGACTATATAGGCGCACCTACAGGTGGTATTTCAGGGGGTACGGGTAACACTGCTCAAATGCACTCTGTGGGCTACACTCCTTTTACGTTTTATGTATACAAACAGTTATACACTCCTGACGGGAAACCTATAGACGGTGGATATGCCGACTTGAACGGAGACGGCCTGATCAGCGATAACGATAAGTATCATTTCCATTCGGCTCTTCCTGATTACTATATGGGCTTTAATACGACTTTCAGCTACAAAGGATGGTCTTTGGCGACAGCACTGCGCGCAAGTGTAGGGAATTATATTTTCGACAATACGGCGTTCGATATGGGTACTATGGATCAAGTGTTGAATCCAAACAACTTCCTGATGAATACTGTACCTGATGTATTAAACTCAAATTTCTATATTAAGCAGAATGTATCTGACTATTTTGTTCACAACGCGTCGTTCCTGAAAATGGATTATCTACAGTTGTCCTATAATTTCGGTCGAATGCTGAAGAAAGTCAATCTGACGGCAAACGCTACTGTGCAGAATGTATTTACACTGACTAAATATAAAGGTGTAGACCCTGAAATACAGAGTGGTATAGACAATAACTTCTATCCTAATCCGAGAACATTCAGCTTGGGCTTAAACCTTAATTTTTAATCTCGAATAATTAACAGATATGAAAACGAGCATGAATAGAAATTCACCAAAGGATATGATAATTTTGTCATGCGAGTTTCCATACATCCTTTATAAACAAAATTATCGTATGAAAAAGATAACAAGACATATATACGTACTGATAGCCGTTTTGCCGGCTTTGATACTGGCATCGTGTCACGGCGATCTGGATAGGTTCCCGCTGAACGATACAACCTCCGAAGTAGTATATTCTACATTTGACGGCACAAAAGAAGCTTTAGCGAAAGTGTATGGTGCATATACGTTGTCGGGACAAACAGGCCCTGCCGGTTCTCCCGATGTAGTCGGATTGGATGAAGGCTCCAACGCGGACTTTTTGCGCTGCTGGTTCAACCATCAGGAAATGCCTACCGATGAGGCGCATTGCCTTTGGGGAGATAAGGGGATAGCCGAACTGAATAGTATAAACTTTATTTCTAGTAGCGATGGTGCTCCGTTTACGCTTGGATTGTATAGTAAATGTATCCTGCAGGTAATGTATGCAAACGATTTCTTGCGGAATGTAGCCGGAAGAAATTATGGTAGCGACCAGCAAGAGGTAGAATATTTCCGTGGCGAAGCGCGTTTCTTGCGTGCGTTTGCCTACTGGGTATTGATGGACGCTTTTGGTAATCCCCCTTTCGTAACAGAAAATGATCCTCTCAATATTTTGCCGAATCAGACAACCCGTGCGGAATTGTTCCAATATATAGAAAGCGAATTGCTCGATTTGATAAATAACAATGGATTGAAAGCCGCCAAAGCCAATGAATACGGACGCGCGGATATGGGTGCTGCCTGCGCTCTACTGGCACGCGTTTACCTGAATGCGGAAGTTTATACAGGTACACCGCGCTGGACCGAAGCTATTACTTACAGCAAAAAAGTAATCGATGCCGGATATGGTCTTAAAGGTAATTACGAGCATCTGTTCATGGCAGATAATAACCTGAACAATCCGGAAATTATTTTGCCGATAGCTTACGATGGAGTGAATACCCTCTCGTTTGGCGGAGTTACTTTCCTGATCAACTGCGGATCGAACAGCGAGTATCAGACTAAGTATGCCGACAAGATTATTCATTATGGATTACGGGACAATGCCAACTGGAACGGCTACCGATTCCGCAAGCAATTTATCGATAAATTTGAATCCGGAGACAAACGCTTCCTCTTTGTGGGCGAAAATCCCGAAATAGGCAACAGTCCAAGCACAAATACAAATGGCTTGGAGACATACAAATACCGTAATATCAAATCTACATCTACTGTCGGAAATCCTGATTTTGGCTCCCACATTAAATTTGCCGATAATGATTTCCCTCTTTTCCGCTTAGCCGAGCAATACCTGATCTATGCCGAAGCTGTTGTTAGAGGTGGTACAGGTGGTTCGATGAGCCAAGCAGTGGGTTATATCAATCTGCTACATGAGCGCGCTTTCGGCAACACAAGCAAAAATGTGAGCAGCATCAATGCGCAGAATATACTGGACGAGCGTGCACGCGAATTGTATTGGGAATGTTTCCGCCGTACCGACTTGATCCGCTACAACCAGTTTACCACTTCCGATTACATCTGGGAATGGAAAGGCGGTGTACAACTCGGTCGTGCAGTAGACAGCCACTACAATCTTTACCCTATTCCGTCGGCAGATTTGCAGGCGAATCCGAATTTAAAGCAAAACGATAAATATTAAAATATATATCATGAAGAAATTAAGTTTATTATTATTCCTTTTTGTTTTCGCATTTACTGCTTGTGAAAAGGATGAAGATATGTATAAAGTGTTGCCAATCGATGAGGTTACACCTCCGGTTCTTAAGGCTCATGATGCGATTGTTGTCAATGGAACCAACTACAATAACAACACCCTTTTCTCGTGGAGTATTGCTGACTTTGGAGTACCTACGGCTGCGAAATATACATTGTATGTCTCATTTGGAGGGGGAGAACCGAAAGCGGTAGCGTCTACATTTGGAGATTCACTCAATGTTAGGCTGTTGGATATCTGCAAAGAACTTTATCAATCAAAAATCACTCTTGATACTCCTACTGACGTGCATTTTCATCTGGTGGCGTCTATTACCGATACTTACGGTACGGTTATATCGAACTCTATAACAACCAAGGTGACTGTTGGATCAGATGTACCTCTTTATCCTGAAAATGTCTATATGATAGGTGCAGAATTTGGTAATTGGAGCTGGGGAGATGCAGGCATAATAGAAATGACACCAATAAACGGACAGGCAGGTAAGTTCTGGGCTGTACGCTATTTTGCTAATCCTACAAATGGCTTCAAATGGTGTAACGTAAAAGACTGGAATGGAGATTTCACCTCATTAGGCACAGATGTAGGGTTTACGACACATGATGGCAATGCCTTTGTATCAGCGGCAGGTTTCTATATTGTTGTTGTTGATTATACCGTTAATAAAATTTCCATTGAGCCGGCTCAAGTATATGGTATGGGCGACTGTTTCGGTGGCTGGAACGCAGGGCAATATCCATTTGCTGCCAATGGAAACGTAATGAAATTGACAACGTCCGGTGCCGGTGATTTAAGAATATATGCAAATGCATCTGCTGCCGGTGTAGGTGGCGATTGGTGGCGTATGGAATTCGTAATACTGAATGGTAAAATTGCTTATCGAGGTAACGGAGGCGACCAGGAACGGGCTTCTGTAGCGGCAGGTAAAGTTGTTACACTCAATTTCAACGCCGGAACTGGAACGATTGAATAAATAATAAGATTCTTACAAAGAAAAGTGGAGGATTCGTTCTCCACTTTTTTTGTATTTATTCTGCAAACGTTTGCGCCTTTTTTCTGTCGGTTTATTTGTTGAACCTTTTTTCTGTCTATTTAAAACCTTTTCTTTGTACCTGGAAAAATCTTTATAATATAATCATGAAAAAGAAAACCTCTTTAATTTTTATTAGTTTGTGTTTTATTCTTAATGTGGCGAACGCGCAACAACTAAAATCCCCGAACGGCAATCTAACATTGAACTTCTCTCTCCAAAATAATGGAGTACCTACATATAGCCTTACATATAAAGGCAAAGACGTTATTAAGCCCAGTAAGTTGGGGTTGGAGTTGAAAGATAACAGCGATGTGAATAACGATTTTAGCGGCTTTTCGGTAAAGCCAAAGGATGTAAAGCCCAAGGAAGATAAAGTTTCTTTGCTGAATGGCTTCACCATTATGGATACCGGAACGTCTGCGTTTGATGAAACTTGGAAACCTGTATGGGGAGAGGTAAAAGAAATCCGTAATCATTATAATGAGCTTGCTGTAACATTAAATCAGGCTTCGACTGACAGGCGTATTCTTATCCGTTTTCGCCTGTTTGACGATGGACTGGGTTTCCGTTACGAATTCCCGGAACAGAAAAACCTGATTTATTTTGTTATCAAAGAAGAAAGATCCCAGTTTGCTATGGCTGGAGATCATAAAGCATTCTGGATACCGGGCGATTATGATACTCAGGAGTATGATTATACTACATCTAAACTTTCTGAAATCAGAGGTTTGATAACTAAAGCTATCACGCCCAATGCTTCGCAAACGCCTTTCTCTCAGACAGGAGTACAAACAGCGTTGATGATGAAAACAGATGATGGATTATATATAAATCTTCATGAGGCTGCATTGATTAATTATGCTTGTATGCATCTGAATCTGGATGACAAAAATATGGTTTTCGAGTCTTGGCTGACTCCGGACGTTCAGGGGAATAAAGGACACATGCAAGCTCCATGCAATACTCCGTGGCGTACAGTGATAGTGAGTGATGACGCGCGTGATGTATTGGCGTCACATATTACTCTAAACCTGAATGAGCCATGTAAGATTGAGGATACTTCATGGATCAAGCCTGTAAAATATATCGGTGTATGGTGGGAAATGATCACAGGACGTAGCACTTGGGCATATACAGACGATGTATACAGTGTGCAGCTTGGTGTGACAGACTACTCAAAGACTAAACCAAATGGGAAACATGCGGCGAATACTGCCCATGTGAAAGAATATATCGACTTCGCGGCATTGCATGGATTCGATGCTGTATTAATCGAAGGATGGAACGTAGGATGGGAAGACTGGTTTGGAAACTCTAAGGACTATGTGTTCGACTTTGTAACTCCTTATCCCGATTTCGATGTGAAAGAACTGAATCGTTATGCAAAGAGCAAAGGGGTAAAATTGATGATGCATCATGAAACATCTTCGTCGGTACGTAACTATGAACGCCATTTAGATAAGGCATATCAATTTATGGTAGATAACGGATATAACTCGGTAAAAAGTGGTTATGTGGGTAATATCCTGCCTCGTGGTGAATATCACTATGGACAGTGGATGGTGAACCACTACCAATATGCTCTGGAAAAGGCCGCCGATTATAAAATTATGCTGAATGCACACGAAGCTGTCCGTCCGACAGGGCTATGCCGTACTTATCCTAACCTGATAGGCAACGAATCTGCACGTGGGACGGAGTATCAGGCTTTTGGCGGAAGTAAGCCGAACCATGTAACTATACTGCCGTTTACCAGACTGATCGGAGGTCCTATGGATTATACTCCCGGTATTTTCCAGATGGATGTAAGCAAGATCAATCCCGACAATCATTCTCACGTAAATAGTACATTGGCTAATCAGTTGGCTTTATATGTGACTATGTATAGCCCGTTACAAATGGCTGCCGATCTGCCGGAAATCTATAATCAGCATCTCGATGCATTCCAATTTATCAAAGATGTAGCGATAGATTGGGATGAAACTAAAATACTGGAAGCTGAACCGGGAGATTATATTACAATAGCACGTAAAGCAAAAGGTTCTAACAACTGGTTTATAGGTAATGTATGTGGAGAAAACGGATATACTTCAAATATTGCATTCGATTACTTAGATCCGGCAAAGACATACATTGCAACAATATACAGTGATGCTAAAGACGCGCATTATAAAACAAATCCACAGGCGTATAATATACGCAAGGTAATTGTGACAAGTAAGTCGAAACTTACACAACAATCTGCTCCCGGTGGAGGTTATGCGATTAGCGTTATTGAAGCAGATAAAACTCAGGCCAAAGGTTTGAAGAAATTGTAAGGAATAAGGTAAGATTGATTGGTTATCAAAAGGTTGAAAGCCGTCCTCTGGTTAAGGGACGGTTTTCTTTTTATTATAGCCCGAAGTTATTGTTTTTTGTATATGCTTTGTTAAAACTTACTGGCGATTTTTATTTGCTGGTCATTATTTTGAGTACGAGCTTGTCGGTTTCCTGCATACCCGCGGAACCTATACTTGTTAGGTTTTCAATCGTTTTATCCACGTCGTCGTCTACAATCCCTTCTTGCGAAGATACTACTTCGTTTTCCATTGCCATTATTGCTGATAGTACAGCCGTAGACACTCCGCTCGATATTTTCAGGGCGCAACTGGGCTTTGCTCCATCACAGATCATTCCGGTAATGTTACCAACCATATTTTTCACTGCAAAAGTGATTTGGTTGTAACTTCCTCCCATCAGATAGGTTATGCCGCAACTAGCTCCTGTCGCCGCCGCTACACATCCGCAAAGGGCAGATAACCGTCCAAGTTTTTGCTTTATAGAAACAACCGTGAGGTGACTAAGCATCAATGCTCTTATTAAAGCCTCTTCCGTACAATTTGTGTCTTCGGCATACGATAGCACGGGTAGGGTAGCAGTGATTCCTTGATTACCACTTCCTGAATTGCTCATCACTGGAATCATTGCCCCGTCCATACGTGCGTCACAAGCTGCTGCCGTATACGACATCATATTTGACAACATTGTTTCTCCTAAAATCTGTTTGCCATATTTTCCTGTTACGGTTTTTGCTACATTGTGCCCATAATTGCCTTGTGCTGATAGCTCAGATGCTTTCTTGTTGAGTTCGGCAGCTTCCAATATAAATCGGATATCTTCCAGTGGTGCAGTCGTCGAAAATTCATAAACCATGGAAAAAGTAAGGACAACATCGTCATTTTCGCTTTTTCCGTTTTCCATTTTACTGCTTTCACTGTATACAGTTTCCCCATTTTTTGAAATATATGAGAAATTTGTATGGTTTCCCCTTATTATAGCTAAAGCTTTATCGTTTCCTTTTGTACAACGAACTTCTATATATAAAATATCATCAATGTTTTCTTTCAGAGCTATTTCGATGCGTTTCTCCTCTATATACTTTTTACCGGTTTCTACGGCATCGGGAGTCAGGTCTTTCAATACTTGCAACCCGTACTTGCTTTTCCCTATGGAAGCACCAAGTGCAATGGCAATGGGTAATCCGACCATTTTGGTACCGGGTATACCTACACCCATCGCATTTTTTAGGATATTGGCACTTAGAGATACTTTTATATTATCAGGTAACTGTCCAAGTGTTTCGGTTGCTTTAGCTACGCAGAGCGATACTGCTATGGGTTCGGTGCAGCCAATGGCAGGAACTACTTCTTTCTTTACCAAACTGATAATTTGTTCTTTTTCTGATGAGTTAAGCATGTTTTTCGAGGTTATATTCTTTGATAAGGCAAAGATATAACTTCTTTTTGTAGTTTTTTGTTAATTGTCAAGGGCAAATACATCAAAAGTTATTTCTTTTTTGGATTGTTTATTATAACAGTTGCAGAGCTATTTCCGCGCAGGCCTCTGCGTCGGCTAAAGCATTATGATGATTGGTTAAAGTATATCCACAATCCTCAGCAACTGTATGTGGTTGATAGTTAGGTAAATGTCTCAGTTGGCGGCGCGATTCGGCTAATGTACAATAGAATATATAATCGGGATAATCCATCCGGTAAGTCCGGAAAACAGCTTTGAGGCATGCCTCATCGAAGCCTTTATTGTGTGCCACCAATGGAAGCCCTTCAACAAGAGGTTCTATCTCTTTCCATACCTCAGAGAATACTTTCGCGTTGTCCGTGTCTTTTGCCGTCAGCCCATGAATATTACTATTGCCATAGTTATAATAATTTGGTTCAGGTTGGATTAAACTGTAGAAGCGGCCTGTTATAATGCCGTTGCGTACAATTATATAACCGCGTCCCCGGAAATATCCGGCGTCCCCGGTGTCCATATCCATATTCAATACCGGGGCAATCTGCCTGGCGACAGTTATATTGTCTGTTATAATCGCTATCATGTTATTCAGTGATAAATTATGAGTTATAAGTTATGAGTTTGTTCAAATTGACTGCGTCAATTTGATAGTAATCGATGAAATCAATTTTAAATTACCGGCATTAGCTGCCAATTATGAGTTAAAAAATGCCGCTCCCCTGTTTTTAGGAAAGCGGCAGGTTCATAAAAAAGTTATCTGTCCATATCCGCAGGAGAGATGCCGGTGATTTCCAGTACCGGTTCTTCCCCCTTGCGTACCAGTTGCAGGGTAGCGTCCATTTCTACATCCACGCCCAGCAGGATCAGCTGCATGGAGATAACGCCGGTCTTTTCGCCTTTGAGCAGCGGTTCGAGGTTTCCGTCCTGTTCCAGCCCGTTCCGCAGTATGCCGATAGCGGCCAGCTCGTCCCAGTTCACGTCCCTTTCGGTAAAGGGCGCCTTATTGTCTTTCGTATCCATCTTATCCTTAATTTTTAGTTTTTAGTTTTTAATTTTTCGTTCTTCGTTTTTCACTCTTCACTTCCCACGCTTACGCTATACCGCGTCCTTTCTTGACCTTCTTCTCCGGCTTATCTTCCTTCTTCTCTGCCTGCTTTTGCTTTTCCTCCTGCT